>JANNPM010000331.1:0-2769 GCA_031400145.1 Chryseolinea sp.
GTCAGATCCTTTATGTTGCCGCTGATATGCCGGACGGATTTGGCGGACTGGATCTCTACAAATCAACCTATGTGAATGGCCAATGGACGAAACCGGAAAACCTCGGTGAACAAATCAATACATCCGGGGACGAAAACTACCCCTCGGTGCTGGGTAATACACTGTACTTTTCGTCTACCGGTCACGCCGGTTTAGGCGGAATGGATATTTTTAAAGCGCTGAAGGAGCGGGAGGGTTTCGGCGAACCTGTTAATCTGGGATACCCGGTTAACACGAACTTCGATGATTTTTCATTATCACTGGCAGTTGACGGATTCCGGGGATTTCTGTCTTCAAACCGGGAGGGAAGCGATGATATTTATGAATTGACAAATCACCTGCGGTCATATCCTTTTACAATCACTGGTTTGTTAAAGATCAAAGAAGAAAGTTGGAGCGAATCCGGCGAGCTAAGGGTATTACCCCATGCTAAATTGTCCCTTATAGATAATCAGAAGAATACAGTTGTGCAGACGACGACGTCGGACGCAGATGGTTTATTCACATTAACTATACCTTATTTCAGTCAGTACCGGATCAAAATTGCGGGGGATCGTGGCGCTGAAGATATCGTGGTGAGTCTTGACCTTTCCAAGACCAGAAGCGGCGAAAACAAGTATGATATCGTGGTGGTCAAAAATAGCTTCAGGAAGAATTACTAAAACGTTTATTATCCAAAATGCATCAATACATAGCCGGGTTTACATTCTTCATTGTTTTTTCTTCCGGTATAAGTTTATTCGGCCAGGAGAAGAATCTTGTGCAGATCAAGGCGTTCGATCAGCAAATGAAGCAAGTGTCTAACGTTTCTGTATCAATAAACGGCAAGGAATTCTTTGCACTTGAGGAGAAAAGGCCAACCTATCATGAGATTCAGCCCGAGGATCTGCCGCCGCAGTCCATAAAGGTCAATAAGAATGAACTTGAGGTAGAATCATGGAACTATACCAAGGGAACGCTGCAGATTATCATCCGGAAAAAATTATACAACATCGTTGACCTGAACGTGGTGACAGCCGATAAGCGGCCTGTGGCAAATGTGACCGTTAACTTTAAGGGAAGACAAAATCTGAAAGCATCTACAGGACCCGGCGGGCAGTTTCAAATACCACTTGCGCTGGATGAGCAGATAAAATCACAAGCGCAGTTTAGCATTGCGGGCTACAAAGTCACGAGGCTCACGACAACCGACAAAGGCAAGACCCTTATAGTCGAAGCGTTGCAAAAGAAAGAAAAAGCGCAAACTCAGTCAGTTAACGACTTTAATCTGGCGCAGCTCGACTCCATAAAATCACTTACCATATTCTATAATGTATTCAAGAATTATGACATGTCATCGATGGATGCAGCGTCAAAGGCAAGGATAGATGCGAAGTTCAATGAACTTATAGGCAAATTACAAAAACCAACAACAAAGAAAGAGTATATAGGCCGTATCTCGGACTCATCATTCGTTAAAAACGACGTTAAGAATTTATTGGAGCAAGCAAAATTAGAAAACGAATTACTTGATAATTTCCGCGCCGACTTTAATGGAAAGATCAAGATCATTAACGAAAAGCTTTCTGGAGGAACTTCAAAGTTAACGACTTCCGACCGGGAAAAGTTGCTTACCGACCTGGGTACCCTGGAAACTGTGCTTGAACATAACGAGGATAAATTTTACAAGAACATCGCTGACTACCGTATCATACTTGGCTCTTTAAAGGCATCTTTTACGGACATCAAGGCGCTCGAAGATAAGTTAAGTCTGAGCGAAATGAGGCGGCGGGAGGAACAACGGGCATTCCACACCAAGATCATACTTGCAATCACGGTGTCAACGGTATTCGGCGTGTTGGTGATATTTCTGTTCTTATTGCGCAACCGTGTTGAAAAGCAAAAAAGAAGTCTTGTCAGCGCGAATGCGGAGGTTAAAAGGATCAATGAAAACCTGGAAGCGCTTGTCTTCGAACGTTCAAAACTGCTGGTGGAAGCATACCAGGAGATGGACATATTTTTATACAGGGCCTCTCACGACTTACGGTCACCGATCTGTACGATCATCGGCCTTTGCAATCTCACACTGCTGACTCCTCAGGGGGATCCGGAGCTCATCAATAAGATATCCAATACGGCAATCAAAATGGATGGTATGCTGAAAAAACTGAGAATGATTAGCGAGGTGAATCATCCGACTAACTATTCTGCCGTGAATATGACAAAGATGCTCACAGACGTCACGGGATTTTTCAGTCGTCTCATCATTGAAAGAAACGTCGAGGTGATCATCGATTGCGAGGTTACACAACCTTTCTTCTCTTATCCGGACCTTTTGGAAATCGTCCTTTATAATCTGCTGGAGAATGCCTTATTTTTTAGCAGCATGACTAAAGAGCATCATCCAAAAATACATATCATGGCAAGCGTGGAAGACGATGACCTGTTCCTCAGCGTTTTCGATAACGGGATTGGGATCGACGAAAAAATACGTATTAAACTATGGGACATGTTTTTTGTCGGGCACGAACATTCCAAGGGCAACGGACTCGGACTATACATTGTGCTCAAGTCTGTGCAGTCATTGAACGGAAAGATTGATGTACAGACAGAAGCGAGTACTTTTACAAGGTTCTCGATCTCTGTTCCGGTTAACACAAAGGTAACCTCTGCGTTAAGCCGTTTAGGGGCGTCAAGGGAGTTAACCAAAGTATTGGCGGAATAACGTCTCTGCAGAGTGCTGGCACGGCC
>JANNPM010000341.1:0-12230 GCA_031400145.1 Chryseolinea sp.
ATCAGATCAAACAACCCCTGTCGTGTGTAATCAAAATGCTGACACAAAGTTTTCTTTACCTTATAACCTAGCGATTCCAGCGTGTGCTTTAAGATATCGTTAACCATCGGTGTGCATCCGCCGCAGCCAGTACAGGCTTTAGTTGATTTTTTAATTTCATCGATAGTAGTTACTTGCTTTTCCCTCACCTGGCACACGATGTCTCCTTTGGAAATATTTTCGCATGCACATATCTGAGCCGAATCCGGCAGATCATTTACGCTGGCACCTTCTTCACCTTTCCGTGGAGATCCAAAGATTAACATCTCCGGTTGAGCCGGTAAGGGCATCTTGTTCACCGCCATTTGATGAAATAGATTATACTGAGATGCATCTCCAATTAATATTCCGCCCAGCAGATGCTTGCCATCTTCAGAAATATTGATGCGCTTATAAACGCCGTTGCGTATATCCTGCATAATGATCGGTACACCCTCAGTTGTCTCACAAAACGGATCGCCAAAACTTGCCACATCAATTCCAATCAGCTTTAGCTTGGTCGACATATCGAAACCGGGAAATATTTTATCACTGCCACCCGTAATTTTCCGTACCGCCACCTCGGCCATTTCATAGCCCGGTGCAACAAGACCGTAGATCATATTGTTGAACACCGCCGATTCTCCAATGGCATAAATAAACTCGTCGCTGGTCCGCGTGTACTCGTCGATGACAATTCCTCCGCGTGCATGCACATCGAGTCCACTGGCCTTTGCCAGTTCATCGCGGGGCCGAATTCCTGCAGAAATCACCAGCATGTCCACTTTGAGAAAGGTACCATCGGCGAATGCCAATCCCTCCAGCTTTCCATTGCCTTCAATCTTTGTCGTGGCTTTATTTGTATGAATCTTAATGCCGAGAGCTTTAAGTTTATGCAACAGAATTGATGAACCGGCGTCATCGATCTGGCGCGGCATCAGGCGATGAGCGAATTCCACTACATGAGTTTCCAGGTTAAGGTCGATCATCGCCTTCGCTGCTTCTAATCCCAGCAGACCGCCACCCATAACGGCAGCGCTACGGATTTCAGAAGCGTATTCTTTAATTTGAATCAGATCTTCAATCGTTCGGTACACAAACACACCGTTGCGTTCGACGCCATCGAGTTTAGGGACAAAGGCACTCGATCCCGTGGCGAGTATCAGATAGTCATAGTGATCTTTTTTGCCTGAGTGAGTACGTATGCTCTTTTCTTGCCTGTTGATTTCAGTCACTAACTCACCGGTATGCAGTGTGATATTATTATCATCGTACCACGATCGCGGTGCCATCAGCAGCTCCTCTGCAGTCGATCCGGAGAAAAAAGCGCTCAAATGAACCCTGTCGTACGCCGGGCGCGGCTCTTCGCCGTATACAATAATTTCATACCCTTTTGAATGAGCCGCCAGCTTTTCGCAAAACTTATAGCCAACCATTCCATTGCCGATCACGACGATTCGCTCCATTGCAAACGATTTAAGTACCAGAGACCTATTATTTAAGTAATTATACGTATAAACAGACCAATATTACAATTATTTTGCGTATAATTACGTAAATCATGCAAGATCGAAGAAATCCAATCTTATATATTGTGGGCGCCGGACCCGGCGACCCGGAGTTGATAACTGTGAAGGGTTTGCGCGCGCTGAAGCAAGCAGATGTCGTATTGTATGACGCCCTCGTGTCTCAGGATTTGCTAACTGAGGTTAAAGCGGGGTGTAAGTTGATTTACGTTGGCAAGCGAAAAGGCAAAAAGGAATTTCCGCAAGAGGAGATTAATCAGCTCATGGTTTTTTATTCTAAACGTTACGCAGACGTCGTGAGGTTAAAAGGCGGCGATGGGAACGTATTTGGAAGGGGTCATGAGGAAATGGTGTACGCCACAAAAAATGGCATTACGGTGAAAGTTATTCCGGGCGTGTCAAGTTGCCTAGCGGGGACAACGTCTGCCGGTATACCACTGACGCGGCGTGGCATTAACGAGAGTTTCTGGGTGGTGACGGGCACAACGTCCACCCGTCGTATATCAAAAGACCTTCTGCTCGCAGCGCAAGCGTCAGCTACCATTATTGTTTTGATGGGGCTCTCGCATCTGAAGGAGATTGCTTCGATCATTCAGGAAATAAGATCGCCTCTTGAACCGATGGCAGTGATTGAAAAAGCCACACTCCCCGACCAACGGGTTGTAACAGGTCCAGCTGGCGACATCTATCAAAAGGCCATGGATGACAATATCGGGTCACCAGCAATTATTGTTATTGGAAAAGTGGTAGATGAGAGAATATGTGTTGATCCGTATGTAAAAGAACTTGTAGCGACACAGTAAATGTCAAAAAATAGTGCTGAGTTTCATACCTGACACCTACGCCTATGAATTTACAATCGCTAATTATAAAAAGTTTCATTTTATGACAAACTCACTCGCTATTGAATACTTCCGTTTCGAGGAAGATTTCATGGAGGACAATATCCGTTGCATTCCCATGATTGTGCGATTTAAGCTCGACGCAATTGGTATTAAACTGAAGTTGAAAGAATGGAGCAAAATGAGCTACTACGAGCGAACATTCCTTGCGGAACATCCTGTCGATTCCGAGGCCGATATTGATGAATATAGGAGGCAGCTCGAAAATCTTATCCTGGAACATACAGGTGCAAGACCAACGTTGCTTGCTGCCGTAAATCCTTCCTGGACTAACACCAATGAGATACCACATGAGTTGAACGAAAAGCTTAACGCGCTTGAACTGAAGTTATCTCTCGTTCAGTGGCGCGCATTGACAACCCTGCAACGATTTGTATTGTTGAAGTTATCCAGACCAAGTCATGAAAACAAAAATTTTCCCAAGGCCATGGAAGAGTTTGGACTCGTACCGTGATCAGTTAACAATCAAACCAGATCATCCGGACCATTGAAGTTTTGAAAGGTAGATTGCCACTCCTTCCTTAGAGGAATTAAATGAGTCGACAACTTCCCAATAACATAGTGTAAACTGTATTTTTCAAGCATGTTTCGCGAGTAGTCAAGCTTTATTTTCGCCAGACCAGATGCCGTGTAGATTGCACACAATGGCTCGACTTGTTCATCGTTTAAAAACAAAGTGACCTCCGCGTTTTGATGTTCATACTCTTTACGCAGGTCTTCGAGAACAAAGCACTCCATTTTCAATAGGTCGCACGCCAATACAAAAAGATCGATTTCCGGATAACAATCGTGCACCGTTAAGAGACCTTTCAAAGGCCCACCGATGACCGATTCTTTATCGTCTACAATTAATTTGTCTTGTGAAAACAAAGCAGCATACCGTTCATACTGCCCCGACCTAATGGACAAAACCGCTTGCATCGACAATTCTTCAAATTTATTTAAAGCAAGCTTTGCCCATGTTTGATCCACTGTTCTCAATAGGCCTTTATCGCTTCCCATCCGCGAGCTTTGTCCTCCGCATAAAATGACGCCTAGTGGGGACATATTAACTTAAATGTAATTGGATCAGTAATTCAAACGTGTACATAACGAAGAATTAAGTCTTATACAAATAACGATCTGATGAAATTTACAAAAGATAATTTGTGGAGCCAACTGCATTGAATATATCAAAGTCAATCCGATAGATGGCAACAATTGATTGATAAAATAATGTTGCCAGGGTATGGACCATCATGCAAAATAAAAAAACCAGGTCAGTTTCTTTAGATCAATCTAAAAAACTATTTTTACATAACTAAATTACAAATTGTGCGGTTTCTTCTGATTTGTCTGTTGCTGTGTTCATTTGCTTGCCAGGGCCAGATGCGCGTACGCGGCATCGTGACTGACGCGTTGGGTAAACCTTTGCCCGGCGCCAGCATTCGCATCCTATCTGATCCAAAAGTCGGCGCCATTTCCGATGTAAGTGGTAGCTTTGAAATAAGTGTTGCCAAAGCCGAGTTCAGCAAACTCTCAGTATCCTTCACCGGCTATAAAACCAAAACGATTACCGTCAACCGCGCGAACGCCACGGTGAAAATTTCTTTGGAAGAAGAAGACAACCAATTGCAGGAAGTGATGGTTGTATCAGGTTCTTTGAAAGAAGTAACAAAGTCCGAAAGTCCCATCAACATTGAAGTGTACTCACCTACGTTCTTTTTGAAGAATCCGGCACCCAGTCTGTTCGAATCCATGAGCAACATAAACGGCGTTCGCCCCCAGCTGAATTGCAATGTGTGCAACACCGGGGACATCCATATTAACGGACTGGAAGGCCCGTACACAATGGTCTTGATTGATGGTATGCCGATTGTGAGCGGACTTTCTACCGTATACGGCCTAACCGGCATTCCAGCTTCACTCATTGAACGCGTCGAAATTGTCAAAGGCCCGGCTTCCACTTTGTACGGCTCAGAAGCGGTCGCGGGCCTTGTTAACGTGATCACCAAACAGCCGAGCTTTGCACCTATCCTTGCCGTCGACATCATGGCCACATCCTGGGGGGAAATCAACAACGACATGGGCGTCAAGTTTAACCTGGGTAAGAAGGTACAATCGCTCATGGGCGTAAATTATTTTAATTATGATCACCCCGCCGACAAAAATGATGATGGCTTCACCGACGTCACCCTGCAAAAGCGTATCTCAGTATTCAACAAGGTTAATTTCCTTCGCAACAAGAATCGGGTTTTCACGGTAGCAGGAAGGTATAATTACGAAGACCGGTGGGGTGGTGACATGGACTGGACCCCCGCATTCCGGGGAGGTGACAGCATCTACGGCGAAAGCATCTACACCAAGCGGTGGGAGGTGATCGGAAAATATCAATTGCCAGTACAGGAAGATCTGGCATTAAGTGTATCTGCCAATGGTCACCATCAGAATTCGTATTATGGTACTACGCCCTACTTCGCCGATCAAAAAATCGGCTTTGGACAGCTTACTTGGAATAAGTCGATCGGAAAACATGCATTGCTTGTGGGAGCCGCGCTGCGCTATACGTATTACGACGACAACACAACGGCTACACTACACGCCGACGGTGCGACTAACAAATCCTCTGCAACCTGGCTTCCTGGCATTTTTGTTCAGCACGAGCTTACCGTAAATCAACAGAACAGGTTGCTTTTAGGCGTTCGTTATGATTATAACTCGCTGCATGGAAACATTTTCTCACCTCGACTTAATTATAAATGGTCGTCGTTTTCAAAGAACGATATTCTACGGCTTAGCATCGGCAACGGATATCGTGTTGCCAATGTGTTTACCGAAGACCATGCCGCATTGACAGGTGCCCGTACCGTGGTGTTTCTTGAAGATCTCGAGCCTGAGACTTCCTGGAATGTCAATATTAATTATGTAAAGAAAATAATTGTTGGCAGGGGCTTTATCGGCGTAGACGCATCGGCATTCTATACCCGCTTCAACAACAAGATATTTCTCGATTATACGACGAACACAAATGAGAGTATCTATGGCAATTTGAAAGGATACGGCGTGTCGCAGGGTATGACGCTCAACGGGGACCTCAATTTTGGGAATGGCCTTAAATTATTAGCAGGAATCACGTTGTTAGATGTGAATAACTTTGAAACCGATGGTCGGGGTGGCAAGGTGAAGACGCGTCAACTGCTCTCCGAGCGGTTTACCGGGGTGTGGTCCGTGTCGTATCCGATTTTAAAATATTTGTCGATCGATTATACCGGTAACGTGTATGGCCCCATGCTGCTGCCTTTGCTGAGCGATACTGATCCGCGCAGCGCCAAATCTCCTGTGTGGAGCATACAGAACATCCAGCTGTCGTGGATAATCACCAACCATTTTACGCTTTATGGAGGCGTAAAAAATATCCTGAATTACACGCCACCAGCTAACAGCATCGCGCGGTCATTCGATCCATTCGATAAAGAGGTAGTCTTTGATGAGAATGGAAAGGCGCTGCCCTCTTCCAACAATCCGTATGCCCTCACCTTCGATACGACTTACGTGTTCGCTCCCAATCAAGGAATTCGTGGATTTGTTGGATTGCGTTTCGTTTTAGATTAATCAGTAATCCGAGCCATTAACATCACAGGAGCCTGACTGAAAGCCAGTGAGAAAAAACTACGCGGCGTGTTCAATTGACAGGATGCCGGGAAAATTTTCAAAAGTATTTATTAGATTGCATGCTGTAGATTTGCAAGGCGGATCTCGTACTGGTCTGTCAGTTATATGTAATGTGGTGGACACTCATCAGGGCTCCGGGCAGACGGTGCGACTCAGCGTTGGACCAACCTTTTAACATAGCTTTGGGTGTGGTCCAGCAAGTGGGGTCGGATTCTGCTCCGCGTCAGTAATTCAGCAACTAAAGGCGTAAAAGATTTATTCTAAAAAACCAAACATTGAAATTAATATGAAAAATCTCAGACCACTCTTTTTCGTAATCCTTGTTATGCACGCCGGATCAAGCTTTGCGCAATCTGAAGCACAGATGAAAGCCTGGCAAGCATACATGACCCCGTCAGAGAATCATAAAATGCTGGCCAAAGATGTGGGTAAATGGAAAACGGAGATGTCTTCGTATATGGATCCAAATGCTCCCGCCATAAAATCAGTTGGCACTGCCGAGACGTCCATGATTCTGGGAGGCAGGTATCAGCAGACGGTATACAAGGGTAATATGATGGGAATGCAATTTGAAGGAATAAGCGTCTTGGGATATGATAATACAAAAAAAGTATTTGTGACCTCGTGGATCGATAATATGGGAACGGGTATGATGGTTCTTGAAGGGAAATGGGATCAACCCGGCAAGTCGGTTACCTATTTGGGGAAGAGCGTGGATCCGATGACAGGCAAAGACATCAAGGTCCGCCAGGTCGTTACCATCGAAAGTGAAAAAAGCCAATACATGGAAATGTTTATGACCACCGACGGCAAGGAAACAAAATCCATGGAGTTAAGAATGACGAAAATGTAAAGCTCTCCGTCGCCGTAATGATGGACGCGGATGCAAATCCGGTTGATTCACTACGAAATGAATAGCTTCAGGATTTTACCTTGTTTATCAAAGCTCTCAGAGAACTGGCTAATTGCCGTGGTGGCAAGTTAGGTTTCGTTACTGGACAGAGACCAACTCAGTCGATCTTTAATCATATCTCAACCAATGGTCCGGATTTGACCTTGCTGCGCGCAAGGTTTGTACACTGACTGTCAACAAACGCAATGGTCAATACCATTTCACCTGCAGGTGGAATGTGAGCAGCGCCGGGTTGGGGTTTCCCCACGCGGACTCTCTTGCACCCACTTACTCCGTCATCGCTTTTATCACCTTCATGTAAAGGAACGAATGATAGATATGTCTCCGGGCAAATCGGTCCGGGGCATCTGAATTAGTCAGTTTAATATAGACGTTTTTTGGCACACCGAAATACTCATAGGCCGTGCCGTCGGCGAAATTTAATCTTAATGTGTTGTCTTTGTATTGGAAGTCTATGATCCGGGTGGAGTTTACAACTTGCGTGTACTCTTCTATTTGCTGCTGATGGGTTTCAGGAGCAACGCTCACCAAAAAATGATAGGCTTCAATAAATGCTTTGCTTTTCTCCTCGGCTTCCATTTTCAAGTTATGATCGTACTGAAATTTATCAGGATGCCATTCCTTCATGAAATTCCTGTATATAGCCTTTAATTCCTTTAAATCGGCGGACTTATCGATCCCTAAAAGTCTTCTGGATTCAATTATTCTCTTCATTTGGGTGCAAAAGTACGCCTTTTGTTCCAATGAATTCAGAAAACTTCCGGACGCACAGGGCATTCGATTAAAGTGCCTTTAAACCTTTTTGGGTGGCAGCTCGAATGCTATAGCCTCATGTTCAAAATGTCCTTTATGTGATCCGTCACAAAACGGTTTATTCGCGGAGCGGCCACAGCGACATAGGGAAACGATAGTTCTACCCTGCAGCCCATACGCATTGCCATTCATGTCGACGATCTCAAATTCTCCCTCAAGCTTCGCCGAGCCGTTGTTGTTGATCGTTACTTTAGTTTTGCTCATTTTTTTATGTTGTTATCCTAGGATTGTGCAAGGTACATCAGATATCATAAATTCTATTTTTCTGTGGATTTTTGTCGCGCAAATCGACAAATCTCATGAACGAGGGAGTCGCGAAAAAATGGTTCCAGGGCGTTAATGCGAGGATGCATGTTTGTTGATTTTAAGGAGATGATCGTGTATTTTATTGAGCCGGGACATTGACGTTACAGACAAAACCGACTACACGCAAGAACACCATATAACCTACGAATTTACTTTTATATCTTATATTTCAAGATGACATAGATATGATACTTTACTGCTGCCCGAAAAGTATGAACGATGGACGTGGTCTTTATTTATCAAAAATCGTTATTATTCAGCTATACGAGCTATACTCTTATTTTAAATTGATGAAGAGGCCCGTTGGCAAGAATGGTTTGGATTGATTGACTTCACCCTAGAAAGAATCCTTCAGGATCTTCTCTTCTCGAGCTGGAACTCTGGGAGCATTTTTTCGTTTAGGTCTTACATATTCTTAAGTTTAAATGCATCGATATAACTGATTAACTTTTTTCCCTCTTTAAAATTATTTTTCCATGCTTCTTCCTCGTGACTAATCTCTACAATCTCATTGGTCTTAGTCTTACCAAACTTTGCCACGACTTCTTTCAGCGTACGCAATTCATCCTCAGTAAAAACGTCATCCTTAAAACCTCTTTTAGAATGTGGCTTGAACTGTTCTCCAATACTTCCATTGGGGAAAGCCGTGTAGCAAATATCCACAGCATCGCGCTCTGCGAGATGCTCAAAAATGCTACTGAAATTATTGGGCACCGGCCCCATATCAATAGCTCGATACCTGGAACCGCTTATGGATAAACCTGTCTTTCTGAAATGACAGAAGTCAGCGTAGAATAGCAATTTATTGAGCTTCGTTTTCCACGGCTCAGTTTCGTGGATAAAGAAAACCACCATCTCAGTAAACTTCCTAAGATTAGGAATTCGATAACCTGTGCGCTCATCCGCAGTTCGTTCACCCATGAGATAATTTTGCAGATCAAAATTGATAAACTCATCCTTTAACAATAGCTCATCAATTTTCGCCATTACGCGCTCACTTTCCCTCTCAGTTAAAACATCACTCAGCTGAATGAGTCGCTTAAACTCCTTCGGATCTCCGGCCAATTGAATGAGTCTTGCATTACTCGAATTTGGTATTTCACCGTTCTCATAACTTCGATACACGTTGATTCCAAAGCCAAGTACTTCCGACATCTTAGAAGCTGATAAGCCGTATTGCTCTCGCAATTCGATAATCTCTTCAGGAAAAGGCAGGTTGTGCTTTTTCCTGAATTGATTGTACACTTGATTCAAATTCAATTGTGTGAGTCGCTCGTCTTCAAATTTTTCCCCGCTATCCTCACACAAATAATAATGGTACACGATGTCGAACTTATCCTTGCGGAATTCATGTTCGATCAGATCGGTTTTGAGTACCATTTCTTTTCCTGTGATTGGGCTTTTCATATTACTTACTTTTATAGGGATAAGTCATTGAGTAGTCTGAGAAATGAAAAGAGATACAGATCGCTTTATCACTTGGCTGTCCCATCGAAATCTTGATATACACTTCTTTGCTTTGAATGATTTTGCCGAAAATCCACATGTCCGCACCGTTATAGAGAGTTTCTTTGACCGGTCCTTCCGAGTAATGGAGTACACTTAGTTCGTTTAATTCTTTTTTTACATCCTCAACTCGAAATTCGAGTACGGTCAAAGTTTTGAAATTCTTATCCCGAGCGGACCGGATGAATAAACCCCAAAAGCCAACCTTGTACTTAAAGTCCCGCAAAAAATGCTCAATTTCCTCTTTTGTAGCCAACTTAGAGCATAATTCACAGACAATTATACAACTTTAAAGTGAATAATGTTTCAATATGGCGATATTTTTCACTTTAAAGTGTGATACCATTGAGATCAAAAACAGGTTTTTTGGCCATTTTTAGATGTCAAGTGTTACGGCGTTTTCAGCTCCTTGCCGGTGTTGTATTTGCCAAATGAAAACGGCACAGCGCCGCGTTTTGATTGGGATAAACTGAGCAGATAACAACTAAGAAAAACTTATTTGCATTCCCTCTCCGGCGTACAGCTTTGCCCTTCTAAAACCTCCAATTTAATCTCGGGATTACTTCTTCTCCACTCATCGAAAGCCTTTTCGATTGTTGCCAAAAAAGTAGCGCTTTCCTGCGCTCCGGATATGCCATACTTCCTGTCAAAGACAAAGAAAGGGACACCCCGCACACCCAACTGATTTGCTTCGTAAATATCAGTCCTTACCTCGTCAGCATAACTTCCGCCCTCCAGTGCGTTTTTCAGCGCGGTCGTATCCAAACCTATTTCTTCTCCCAACTGGATCAGCGTGGTATAATCGTCAATATTCTTTCCATCAGTAAAATACGACCGGAAAAGCACCTCTTCAGCTTCACTTTGCTTGTTGTATTGTTTTGCAAAATGCGTGAAGCGGTGCGCATTAAACGAATTCGCCACAATGCTTTTATCAAAGTAATAATCCAGGCCGACTTGCTTCGCCAATTGCGTTACTTGGTCAGTCATTCCTTCGGCTTGCGCTACGCTCATTCCCTTATGCTCTGATAAGAATTCATGAATCTTCTTAGCAGGCTGTGTTTTCAAGTCAGGCGCAAGCTGGAAGCTTTTCCACTCCAACTGCACCTTGTCCTTATGCGGAAACCTGTCCAATGCCGCTTCAAATTTACGCTTGCCGATGTAACAAAACGGACACATTACGTCGCTCCATATTTCTACGTTCATTCTAGTCTCCATTGAAATATCTGATTATCGATTTTACCCTCGGATTAACCCTGCCCAAGTACTGCCACAAACTCGCAGGCAGGTCAGGTATAGACAAAATCAAAATAAAGGTTTTTTAGTTCATCCTAAATACCCCCGCTAACCTGGAGTATACTGCAGTGTTTACAGAGAGATATCATTTGTTTAAATGCAAAGGAACCAATTATGTTGGCCAATGTTAAATCGATAAATCTACTATCAAAAGACAAAAAAGATATGGAATTGGGAATCGGCATGTTCGGGGACAATCACTACAACAGCAAAGGCGAGCCTCAGTCTGCAGGCGAGCGTTTACGCGAACTGATCGAAGAGATAAAACTGATGGATGAGGTGGGCATCGAATTCTTTGGAATAGGTGAGCATCACCGTCCAGATTACGCAGTGTCGGTACCGGAAATTGTTTTGGCGGCGGCTGCTTCTGTCACGGAAAAGATCAGACTCGGCAGTGCCGTCAGTGTGGTGAGTTCGTCCGATCCCGTGAGATTATATCAGAGCTTTGCTACCGTTGACCAGATAAGCAACGGGCGAGCCGAGCTGGTGGCTGGTCGCGGAAGTTTTACCGAATCGTTTCCTTTGTTCGGGTATAATCTTAATGATTACAATGCTCTTTTCGAGGAAAAGCTTGCGCTGCTGCTGAAGATCAATCAGGAGGAACATGTTACATGGAAGGGCAAGTTCCGTGCGCCGTTGCAAGATCAGCAAGTATTGCCTCGCGCAGTAAATAATAAACTGAATATCTGGATCGCAGTAGGCGGTACGCCGGAGTCGGTTGTGCGTGCAGCACGTCTGGGTCTGCCGGTGATGTTTGCCATAATCGGTGGAAATCCTTCCCAGTTTCAACCGCTGTTCAAATATTACAAGGAATTGTACGAGCAGTCCGGTCATGATATGAAAGCATTTCGGGTGGGTGTGCACATGCACAGCTTTTTTGGCGAAGACAGCAAGCAAACGGCTGATGCCTACTACCCTGTCTATGCCGCGCAGATGACGCGGGTGGGCCGCAGTCGCGGATGGCCTCCATTCAATCGACAACAATATGAATACGGGAGAAGCAAACAGGGTGCGTATCTGATTGGAGACGTCCATGAGGCAGTCGATAAAATTCTTCAAATGCATGAAATGTTTGGCCTTACTCGATTCTCGGCCCACATGGACGTTGGAGGTCCGTCACACGAGTTGCTCATGAAGTCGATTGAGATATTCGGAACCGAGATCGCACCAAAGGTGAGGGCTGGTTTGTCAAGCCAAAAGGACCTATAATTTATGTTGTTAATAATTGCTTTTAGTTGTCACATGGAATGGTCATACCAAATTATCATCACTTTGGGTGAACGGGGTGCATGGCCATTTCAT
>JANNPM010000257.1:0-13220 GCA_031400145.1 Chryseolinea sp.
GAGTAGATCTTGCAACAGTTGATTTGAGCACGTTAACCAAAATCCTGCAGCATCACATTGTGGGAGCCCGCGTCTTTTCGTCTGACTTGTCAACCGGTTCCGTTGCCACCCTTTACAACAGCGTCGACGTCAATGTAACTGACCTCACGGTCACTGGCGCGAAGGCTGGCGAAACGGGCGCCAATCTGCAACCCGCTTTGTTAAATATTCATGCCACCAATGGCGTTATTCATGTGATTGACAAAGTCCTTCTTCCGGAATAGACAATGAAGAATAGTTGAATGAGTAAGTAAAGTCCCCTGAGAATTTTTCAGGGGACTTTACCCCTTAACCGCGATATTTACTTCAGAATAAAAGGATTGACTGTGTTTGGAATCAAGTATCGATTTGTATTCATCCTGCTTCTCGCGGTCTATTCCTATCTGAATATCTTATTCACAGTAGGTGAAAAGCTTTTTGATTTTTACATTCAACCGTTTTATTTATTTGGGATCCTGGCTGTCGTTGTACTGGGGGTATGGGAACTTAACCGTCTGACAGAACTTAAACTTGACAAACTTTACGCCTTCGCTAAACAACGGATTCATCCATTGATTATTCTATTTGTGTTTAGCATGATCAACGTAGTCATCGTTTCCGTTTTGAGCATTGAGCTTTTGTATATCGTGTTAAACATGCCGTTGCAGGTCCATGACAATCACCTGACATTATTGATGGCCTTTGGTTTTCGGGTGAACCTATTTCTGAACTGCATCAATGCCATTGTGTATTACATGAATCGCCTGAAGAAAACACAGCTGGAAGCGGAACAGCTCAGGAAAATTTCTATCGAAGCACAATTTGAATCTCTTCGAAACCAGATCAATCCTCATTTCCTTTTCAATTGCTTTAATGTGCTCTCCACACTGGTCTATAAAGATGCCGATACGTCTGCTAAATTCATCGCGCAGCTTTCGCGAGTGTATCGTTACCTGATTTACAATCAGGAAAAAAATGTTGTTCAACTCAAAGATGAACTTACCTTCCTGGAGGCTTACCTGTACCTGCTTAAAATTCGATTTGGAGAAAATATAATCGTGGAGCGCGAGACCAGCCTTAACAGCGAAAACTTTTATGTGGCACCGGCGGTCTTGCAAATGTTAATCGAGAATGCAATCAAACATAATGTGGTTTCCAGAAAAAATCCACTGCGCATCAAGCTGGTTTTTGACACCGGGTGGATTACGGTCTCTAACAATCTGCAGGAAAAAGAAGTCAAAGAGACTTCAACTCAGGTCGGACTGAAAAACATTTCTGCCCGTTATGGGTTTTTAAGTGACCAGCCTGTAAAAATCGAAAGATCGAAGGATCAGTTTACAGTGAAAATTCCACTTTTATTGGTCGACGGGATATGAATGTTCTAATTGCAGAAGACGAAACATTGGCTGCCGAACGCCTGCAGGAACTCCTCCAGCAGTGCGCACCAGAGGCCATTGTTCTTGATCAGGTTGACAGCGTGTCGGAAGCCGTAGCATTTCTGCGAAAAGCAAAGAGTATTGATCTTCTTCTACTCGATATTCAGCTTGCCGACGGAAAAAGTTTCGAGATTTTTGAAAAAATCGATATTGACGTTCCGGTTATCTTTACCACCGCATACGATCAGTATGCGATACATGCCTTTAAATTTCATAGTGTTGACTATCTTCTTAAGCCGATTCAGCAAGATGATCTCCGGCAAGCATTAAGCAAACTAAAAAAGTTTTCCTTCCCAAAGGGTTCAGGTTCCATCGATATCAATGCTTTGAAAGAGCTCCTCAACAAGACAAGTAAATCGTATAAAGAACGGTTTATGATAAAGACGGGTAATAAGCTCCAGTACAAGCCTACATCAGAAATTTCATACTTCTTTGCCGAAGGGAAGGAAGCTTATCTGGTGACAAAAAATGAAAACCGGAAATTTCTCATTGACCATACGTTAGAAGATTTGGAAAGCCTTTTGGATCCCAGGGAATTCTTTAGAATAAGCCGCAAGTTTATCATCCATGTGGATAGTATTCGCGAGATTAAGGGCTCAGTCAGCACACGCTTGGAGGTAAAGCTTAATCAGGGCTGTGAATACGATCTTGCCGTTAGTCGCGACCGTGCCCAGGAGTTGAAAGCATGGTTGGATCGGTAAAGGATTAATATGAAAACAAACAGATTTCGATATGAAGCACTGCCTGATTCTTTTATTTGCGTTTTCATACTTTACCATAAGCGCTCAACAACCCGAAGGTGTCGAGGAGCTAAAAAAAGAGATATTACAGCTTAAAGTTGATGTGCAAGCGATAAAGCTCAACCTGGTAAAGGGGGAAAAGAAATTCAAGCGCGGAATATTTGTCGCCACATTAGGATACTCTATTACTATTGCAGGTGGATTAATGTTGGGCCGAGAAAATGATGACCTTGGCAAAGTATTGCTTGTCGGTGGCGGCGCTACGGGAGTAACCGGGACAGCCATGATGCTCCATGCGTTCAACTATCTGGGGCGTGCGGGTGGATCAAAGCGTGAGCAGGATATGTTATACGACAAGGAACAATGAATTGGCTCCGTGCCTTCGGCCTTTATGACTTTTTGACACTTTAATGAATAAATCTTTAGTCTCCGTTGCTGCCGATAGATCTATCTGCTGACTTTTTTGCAGGATTTTTCACGAATTTTCAGCGCTTTCCATGCAGGCATACAATTTGAAAAACGATGATTGAAATCGCGATCTTCACAATTTAACTTTAAGAACAATATGTTTAATTAAATCTTGAAAGGAGAACCAAGTTATGAAAACCTTAGTAAGACAAAATGCTACTTTGCTTCCATCCCTTCCTTCACTGCTCGAAGATTTCTTTAACCGGGATTGGTCGGATTCAACATTGGCAAACAGAAACTATTCAGCCACCCTGCCTGCCGTGAATGTGCAGGAAACGAATGAAGACTATTTTATCGATGTTGCTGCTCCGGGTATGAAGCGCAATGAATTTAAAGTTGAACTGGACAACAACGTGCTCACTATTTCTTCTCAGCGGGAAGGAAAACACGAAGAAAATGATGAAACCAGCAACTACACCCGCAGGGAATTCAACTATCAATCTTTCCAACGCAGTTTCACATTGCCTGAAAACAAAGTGGAAGGCGAGAAAATCTCCGCGCGTTATGTGGATGGCATCCTTCACATTACCGTGCCTAAGAAAGATGAAGCGAAGATAAAGCCGGTCAAGCAGATTACGATTGGCTAATGGGTGAATTGCAGTTCCATTTTCTTATAAATACACCAATAAAATCATGGATAGCTGTGGCCTGACCAATCTGGTTCTTTTTCGAGATCCTGCTGGTCATTCCGCAACTATCCTTTGATTTTTATAGCTGTTTTCTGAATCGATCACAAGGCGGTTCCATCTTTTTTTGTGCCATACCGGCATTTAATATCTTCCGGCGCGTTCGAAGCATTTGATTGCAAATCCCAAAGTTTATACTTTTAAAAATTAGTTTTTACCAGATGCTTTTGCAGTATCACCTATATGCCCTTTAGCCCTATTGCACAGTTTCACGAGTTCAATGAGCTCCATCATGCCGCAGGTGGGCTTGTGCGCACGGCCCACCCCGATGTGCACGTCTTCCGTTTTTCAGATCTGGGAAACAATGTAATCGATCAGATGCCTCTTTTTCGTCTTTCCTTCTACCAGATTGGTTTAATGCGGCACGCCGATTTTAAAGTCAGTTTTTACGAAAAGGAATACCGCACGGGAAATTCAAATGCCCTTTTGATCTTTAAACCTGGCCAGCTCATTCAGTGGCAAAGCGACTTTGCGTGGGATGGTTATGTGCTTCTGTTCAAAGAGGAATTTCTTGCCATTTGCCAGAATAATTCAAATACCCGCAAAGACTTTTCGTTTTTAGATCCCAGCAGAGAATCGTTTGTATTGCTTTCAGACGAGGAGTTTTCGACGTTGAGTGAGTTATACAAAAAAATGTTGTATGAGTATCAGAAACCGCTCGCGAAATCAATCCCGGAACTATCACTTTATGCCCAACTGCTATTTCACCGTACCCAGGATATTTTCAACCGGCATGTAGCCGACGCCGCAGACAAACCTGCGCAAAATGGGCGCAAAGCAGAAATTGCCTATCGCTTTAAAAAACTCGTGCAAACCGAATTGCGTTCCTATAAAAAGGTAAGCGACTTTGCCGACCGGCTTCACATCAGCCCCAAGTACCTGATCGAAAGTGTATCGGACGTAACCGGAAAATCGCCCAAAGCAATAATTACCGAGCGTATTTTGTCTGAAACAAAAACAATGCTGCGCTACACCGACCAGCCCATTGCTGAAATTGCCAGAGCGTATAATTTTACCGATCAGGCACACTTCGCTAATTTTTTTAAACAAAACAACTCCCTTAGCCCCCTGGAGTTTAGAGCCACCAGAACACAGCCGGTTTAACACATCCGATCTTCGTCCTATTGCCGGGCACGCTCACTTTTACAAACTGAATTTCTTACAAGTTTTGGCGAATAATTTCCTCAACTACTGCCTGCTTTCTTTAGTTAATAGGGCAAATAAAATTCAACACTATGAAAACAAAGTTTGCTCTATTAATGCTGACGTTGGGCATCAGCTTCTATGTCAGTGCACAAAAACCATCTCCCAACTTATTGAATCCAACCAATCATGCGTTGGTGCTCATTGATCATGAAGGCCAAATGGCCTTTGCCACTACAAGCCAGCCGATGATTGAGCTCCGCAATAACACGGGCTTGATCGCCAGGGCGTCAAAAATTTTCAATGTGGCCACGGTGATCACTACCGTCGCAGAGAAGACTTTTAGCGGCCCTGTTTTTCCTGAAATTGAAGCAGTGTACCCCCACGGCTCCACTACTTATTACGACCGCACAACGATGAATACGTGGGAAGACGTAAATGCAAACAAGGCTATTGTAGGAAAAGGCAAAAAGAAAATTGTTTTTGCGGGTTTATGGACAAGCGTGTGTATTGTAGGCCCGGCGTTGTCGGCGTTGACCGACGGGTACGAAGTATATGTAATTACCGATGCCTGTGGTGACGTCAGCAAAGAAGCCCACGACATGGCCATCCAGCGGATGATACAGGCTGGTGTGCAACCCATGACGTCCCTTCAATATATGCTGGAGCTTCAGCGCGATTGGGCACGTGGTGAAACCTACAAACCTGTGACAGATGCCGCTTTGCAATATGGTGGTTCGTATGGTATCGGCATACAGTACTCGCGCGAAATGGTGAAGCACTAGTATCCATGACAACCCTTGCCTGCTGGCAGGGGTTGTTTAGAAATCGATGTATCAGCAGTAAATCAGAAGCACCCTGACCGGGTCTTGCTATCCTTCGTGTACAAACAAAATATCGTTAAGATGAAAAAAAATTATTTATTAATAATGCTGCTTTTTGTAAGTGGTTTTGCGAAAACTCATGCCCAACCGGACGTGATTATTATGAACGGAAAGATAACCACGCTCAACTCCGCGAACGAGGAGGTGCAGGCGGTGGCTATTACAAAAAACAAGATCACGGCAACGGGTTTCAACGAGGAAATCCTGCGTTCAAAAACGGCTTCCACGAAGGTGATTGATGCACAAGGCAAGCGGGTGATCCCGGGCTTGAGCGATAACCATCTACACATCATCCGGGGAGGCCGCTTTTTTAACCTGGAATTGCGCTGGGACGGAGTAAAAACCCTGACCAGGGCTTTGCAAATGCTAAAGGAACAGGCAGCCCGTACACCTAAAGGCGAATGGGTCAGAGTCGTAGGCGGGTGGAACGAATTTCAGTTTGCTGAAAAGCGCCTCCCGACGTTAAAGGAAATCAATGAAGTAACAGGCGATGTGCCCACCTTCGTTTTATACTTGTACGGTAAAGCTTTTGTGAACAAAGCCGGGCTGGCAGCCTTGCACATTGATGCCAATACTCCCAACCCTGCGATGGGACTTATTGAGAAAGACATTAACGGAAATCCCACCGGCTTATTGGTGGCCGATCCGGGTGCTTACGTACTTTATTCAAACCTGGCCAAGCTGCCCGAGCACGGGCTCGAAGAGCGGGTGCAGGGGTCGAAAAATTTCATGCTCGAACTCAACCGCCTTGGAGTCACCAGCCTGATGGACGCGGGCGGCGGGTTTCAGAACTATCCTACGGACTATGCGGCTATGCAGGAACTTGCCAAAATGGGCGACATTACCGTTCGAATCCCCTATTACCTCTTTGCGCAGAAAAAGGGAACTGAAATGCAGGACTATTCCCGCTGGCTATCCACCATTGATATAGATGACGAATATCAGAAAATAAGTAATGAAAAATATGGTGTGCAAGGCGGAGGCGAAAACCTGGTGATGGACGGAGCCGATTATGAAAATTTTGAAAAACCGCAGGTGATGTTGCCCCCTACTATGGAAGCCAACCTCAAGCCCATTGTTCAAATGATGGTGCAAAAAAAATGGCCTTTCCGTCTGCACGCCACGTATAATGAAAGCATTACCCGTTTTTTAAATGTGCTTGAGGAAGTGAACAAAGAAACTCCCTTAAACGGATTGGTTTGGTTTTTTGATCATGCCGAGACCGTCTCCAAAGAAAACATTCAACGGATCAAAGTTTTGGGGGGCGGCATTGCCATACAGCACCGAATGGCCTATCAGGGCGAATTGTTCATTCAGCGGTACGGTATAGCGGCCGCACAAAACGCCCCACCCGTCAGGCAGATAATAGAGGCAGGTATTCCAGTTGGAATTGGAACAGATGGAACACGGGTGGCGAGTTACAATATGTGGGTAGCCATTTACTGGATCGTGTCGGGCAAAACCATCGGAGGTACTCAGGTATCATCAAGCGAAAACAAGCTCGACCGGATAGCCGCATTAAGGATGGCCACCCTGGGTTCGGCCTCCCTGATTAAGCAGGAAAGTCAGCGCGGTTCCATTGAGATCGGTAAACTGGCAGACATCGCCATCCTGGAAAGCGACTACCTCACCATTCCGGAAGAAAAAATCAAAGACGTGCAAGCCGTACTGACAATGGTAGATGGCAAAGTTGTATTTGGGCAGGCCGGGTTTGAAAAGTTTGCTCCAAGATATGAAAAGCCTATGCCAGCATGGAGCCCTTTGAATTATTATGGCGCTTATCAATATAAATAATGGAAAAAATCATTTGGATCGTAATGGTATTCATTGCCGGTGCGTTGCTTCCGATACAGGCAGGCCTGAACGGAAAGATGGGACAAGCCCTGGCGAGCCCGTCATGGGCTGTGCTGATTTCATTTTTTGTAGGCCTGTTGGGTATGGTCGCTTATGTGCTTATCACGCGACAGACAATTTCCTGGCAGGGAATACAGGCCGTTCCTTCCTACACCTGGTGGGCAGGTGTTTTGGGTGCGGTGTATGTTACTACCGTGGTACTGGCATTTCCCAGGCTGGGACCCGCGCTCACGTTTGGGCTCATCGTGGCCGGCCAGCTGGTGATCTCTGTCGTGCTCGACCATTTTAAAATCCTCGTGCAAGTGCAACACAGCATAAATATCTGGCGCATTGTAGGGATTGCATTAATAGTGGCAGGCGTGGTTGTTATCCGCAAATTTTGATATGCGCGGTTTTGCCATACTGGTTTTTGTTTTTCTCTGCCTCGGTAGCCATGCCCAGTCTCATTTTAAATCGCTCCGCTATGAGGAGGACTATCGGTATCTGCTGACCGATAGTTCTAAAACTCCTTATGAAAACTTTAAGCTGAAAAAATTGGGCAGTGCTGTTTTTCTTTCCTCGGGCGGCGAATTGCGGTACCAGCTTCAGCATTTTGAGAACGAAGATTGGGGAGAAATACCCGATAGCTATGCGGCGGTTTACACCCGATTTTTGTTTCATACCGACCTCTCCCTCGGCAATATGTTCCGGGCCTTTTTGCAACTCAACAGCACATTTGCAAACGGCCGGGTAACACCCGATCGCAGCATAGACGAAAATCGGCTGGACGTTCACCAGGCGTTTGTCGAGACACGATGGATACCATCGATTGTATTGCGCATAGGCCGCCAGGAATTTTTGTATGGGTCGCAACGCCTGATTGCGGTGCGCGAAGGCCCCAACAACAGGCGGAGCTTTGATGCCGCCAAGGTCACCTACGAGACTGAAGAAACCACGATCGACTTCTTTTATTCTTTGCCGGTACAAATCCATCGCAATATATTGGACGACGCGGTCAAGAGAGATCAGCAGTTGTGGGGCGTTTATTCTGTGATCAATGAAATTCCATTTGTCAAAAATGCCGATATCTATTATATGGGGTTGATCAACGACAGAGCACAATTTGATGCGGCAGCGGGCAAGGAAACAAGGCACTCTATAGGCACACGGCTCTGGGCGAACGAAGATCACTGGGAGGTGGATTTTGAAGCAGTCTACCAATTTGGCAGCATAGGCGGTCAAACGATACAAGCGGGGACAGCCTCTATCAATGCCAAACACCTATTTGCCAATGTAAAGAAACCCGTGGCTATTGGCTTGAAATCAGAGTTCATCAGCGGTGACAGAAAGCGCGATGACAATACCCTCAATACGTTCAATCCGCTTTTCCCTAAAGGGGCTTATTTTGGTCTTGCCGCGCTTATCGGCCCTGCTAATCTGGTGGACGTACACCCCTACATGGAGATGGACCTTGCAGAAAATCTCACTTTTGGTGTGGATTACGATCTGTTCTGGCGGCAGCAAACCGCTGACGGCATCTATGGTGCCAACGGGGAGCCTATCTATTCTGCGGCAGCTTCGACCGCGCACTTTATTGGTGACCAACTTGGCGTCAACCTGGAGTTTCGGTCCGGCCGACACTTGACGGTAACCCCGGAGTTTACCTGGTTTAATGCGGGGCCTTATTTAAAGGAAGTCAGTCCGGGCAAAGATGTTTTCTTTACCGCGATTACACTCCAATACAAATACTGATACGCACTATAGGGTTCTAGTCTATGTAATTTTAGCCGTAATTTTATCTAAAAAAGCTTCCGCATCTTTTATGGTATTAAATTGTTTTAAAGGCATTTGGCTATTTCTGGAGTATTTGTCTGTTTGAAATTGGACGAAACTGCTTTCTACCACCTCAGCGGTTTGCTTCAGTCCGAATTTCAAAAGTGCTTTTTGGGCGGCAAGATGAATCTCCTCGATTTCCTGGGGACCTGCCTTCATCTTCCTCAGATCAGTAAGAAGCGTAAAGTCTTTTCGGGTAGACAGCAAAATTTTTCCGAGATCCTGCAAGTATCCAGAGGCTTCTTCTTTCGTCCTCCAGAATCCCTTAATGGTAATATACAGGCGATTGATTTCGGGATTGTAGTTCAGTTCATAGTAGTTACTGGAAATCATAAAATAAGAAAAGTTTAAAGTATAGCATTGGAGTAAAAGGCAAACGGACACCATGAAAAACACAAATCATTGAGAAGAGTTCAAAACAAAATGTGAGGTTTAAACTGTCTGCCTTATGGACAACGGTAATGTAAGGTTTTGTTATACAGGCTACAAATAAAGTGTGGACGTGTGGTTCAGAAAGCGATGCGGAAATTCCCAACTATGCCCGGCCAATTCTTTCTGATGGAGCCATGGAGCCATGATGTTTGCCCAGGCAACTGATGAGGGGCAAAACTGGTGGCGTGCTGCTGCATGTCGGCAGGTGCCCGTCGCTGCTGCCAAGCGGGAAAACTGTAAACCATGTTTATGCTCAAACAGGTGAATATTCTGTAAAGGTTAAGAAATATCGAAAAATGGACCTCAGTTCCAGCGACTGTTTACTTTGAGACGAAAGTAGTATGGGCGTATTCATGGACTTCTGCTTCCACGCTCACAGAAAGTCTTCAACTGTAATGCGCGTTTTAAAAATACTGAATCCCTTTTCAATTCGATTTTGCAATTATTAATATAAGTGGAAGATGCTTTCCTCCGGGTAGCCGTGCATCTTCAAGTGCTGGTCTACTTTTACCATGCTCCACCAATAGTTAAGAGCATCAAGGGCGTTATATCATCAAACTTAACCAGTATATTATGAAAACAAAACTGATTTTTTTTACAACACGGAGCATCATTGTTGCCTTGGGGAGTTGCGCAATTATTCTTTCCACAGCCTTTCGCTGTGATGATTCATGGGACATCACAGATGACGAGGGTTTGGGTTCAACCAATCAGCTTACGCTCGATGAGTACTTTGAACAAATCAATGAGATTCTTTATTCCGATTCTGCCAGAAGCGATTATAACACTGCCAAAGAAGTTATTGCCGCTGAAGCGGAGGGCTATTTGGAACAGTTTAAAGAAGCCTCTAAGCTTAACGTTCCCGATGAGGTGCGATCAGTTCATTCGGACCTGGTTAATGCACTCTACGACCAGTATATATCCAACCGGAGTGCAGCAGCAGATACCCCCGATGATCTGGAAGCCACCACTGAAAACATCAACGCATATTCGCATTACACAGCCGATGTGGGCTATGCCCGAGACGATCAATCAGGGGCGGGCTGTAACCTGGAAGAAATTGCCGTAGACAACAATATCGCCTTTGATGCCTTAGGCGTGTGTGAAGCCAATACCGGAACGCAGGCTGAAGGTAAATCAATCGGAACAGAAGAAAACCCTGTTAACGAAATTTATATGCTTCACGACCTGATCCCCACGGAAGGTTCAGAAACTGGCCGCCCGAATGTGGATGGATTTGAATATAGTTCCATTACGGCTAAAGCGGGTGTGCCCATCAACATTGTCTTTGACAACCGTAACCCGGCACCTTTTGTATTCAACATTTGTGTTTATAACGGAAATAGTGAACGCGTAATGGCGCGGCAGCGCGTAGATGGCACATTTGCTTTTGCCGGTGAGAAGGTTCATGAACTGTCGCTCACGCTCGAGCCGGGAACATATACTTACGTGGATAATGTGCATCCGGTAGCCATGCGGGGAACGCTCACCGTAGTCGAGTAGCATAACCAATTTGCTGATCATCACTTACGCGCGTTTTTGCTGGTCAATGAAATGACAAGCGACCAAACAATACGGATGTGGATTCAGATGAACGCGTTTGAATCTGCATCCGTTTAGTTTACTGTAAACGACTTCTGCATATTCACACAACGCAAGCACATGAAGTGATTCAGCGCCAATCTTTGTTTTTCACCAGCATCTTATTACTTTTTCACTTTTTTCTTCAAGGGAAACTCAAAACCAAATCGAGCATTTACCCAATCCGGATACGGGCTTTTATTCCGGGGATGAAAAACATTAAACATAATGGTAGTGGTACCTCTTATGTTTTTGTAAAACCGATACTCTTTCTTGATTCCCACTAATCCGCTCACTACCCATTGTCGGTTTTGAACATCCGCCCGAGAGTTTGACACAAAAGATGGAATAAGATTGTTCATCACTTCCACTTCTGCTCGTGGTGAAAATCCACGGCTAAGTTTAAATTCTCCAAATGCACGTGGTCCAAAAACTCGTGCGTTTGGATTGAACTTATCACGATCTAAATTGTACGCAACGCGTTGATTCCAACCCAACCCAGTTGTCAACCGTCCATTCAATCTGTAGCCGGCATATAAATTGAAATCAGTTAAAAAATTTCCTTGCCTCTGAAAGAGTTGAAATTGAATGCCGGGCACTATTCTTTCTATTAGCGGCTTGCCCTTCATGGGATTAGCCGGGCGTTTTGTTATTTCACTCAAGCTTGATATACTAGAATACTTTTGCTTATACTTTGAAATCTTCTCCATTGCCGATTTTAAAACTTCTTCCTTTCCTGTAAAATGGTCTATTGCAACTTGCTTGGCCTGATCCATTGCCAGTTTTTTTGCCTCTTCCTCAGAAGTCATAAGATTCGGTAAACTTCCTGCGGCTTCAGTCAAATCCTTTACACCATCCAGGTTTGTTATTTGACTTTCAGCAAGCTTATCAAGAGTGTTTGTCTGTCTTTCGCCTTGCGTAATTTCGCTTGCGCCATTCTGTAATGCACTGGCTTGTTCACTCACTCCGCTGGTGAGATCGGAGACACTTCCCGTATTTTTACTGACATCAGGCAGATCAACAGAAGGCAGATCGAAAGTTAAATCCGTTATGCCTTTTAAATCCGCTGACGGAATAATTTGATCGAGCGATGTATTAATTTCTGTTAGATCGATGGGAGAGTTAATCCCGGATGACAATGATGAGAGACTGAGTTTATCCAGCGAGCCTGTAAGTTCTGATACTTTTGCCTGTAGCTCTGGTGTTAGTGGAAGAGAATTAATTTTCTCTGTTGCTTTTTGTTTGATAGATTGAATCTTGTTTTCAATTTTTTTCTTGGTTTCAATCAGTACATTGTTAAGGCTATCTGATTTTCCGATGTACATTTCTGTTGGTAATTTTAGTTCATTGAGGCTATCAATTTTGTGCTGGTAGCGCGCTCTGACGTTTTGAACCGTGGCTGTTGCTTGATGATAATACCGCGCAACACTATCTGTGTTGCTCCTGATAGACGTCTCTATGGAATCAATTTTGTTTGTAAGTGCAGTTAGCGTATCGAATGGCAATTGTCTTTGCAGAGAATCAAATTGGGCAAACGTTGTCTGACTTAAAGAAACAAGTATTATGAAGGCTAACTTTTTCAAATCGGGTAAAGATAAAAGAGGAATTTTAGGGACTAAAAATAGTGTTTTTAACTTGAATATTACGCTTACTTTGTACAAGTTTCGTCCGTCTTTTCAATTCGCAAAAAGTAAGAACCAGAGCATTATCTCGCTTTCATCACAGTGGTTCAAAGCCAAGTTACGGCTAGGTTAAAAAAGTAGTGATATTGTGTGAATTTCACTTTTTACTTTTTTTTGGCATCAAAAAGTACTTATATTTGAAATAGGAGCGCAACGAATGGTATGTCGCAAGTACTATCGTAGGCTTTGGTTTTATGTTCAGGTTTTTATGGTTTAAGAATCAGGTTAATTGTTTGAAGAAAGTGAGTTGGGTGATAACTAGAAATTCCATTCCCTGAGATACATTAGTAGCGTCAATACATGAAATCCCCATGATCAGCAACCCATCGGAACGAGGATAAATATTGCTAGGTTTTTTTGGCCATCGAGGCCAAAGTAAAATCATGCGGTGCGCAAAGAAATTTGTTTTGAACAAACTGTCACGGTGGGCTGCGGCATAGATGTCCACAAGCCGTGATCTTAGCAACGATCAGCAAAGGGCAAG
>JANNPM010000417.1:0-3576 GCA_031400145.1 Chryseolinea sp.
TTCAGAATCAACAAAGTATGCAGCTTAAATGTAGTTTCTATTATGAGACGGTTAATAAAAGTGAATATGGAGAAATGGTACCCTACTCTGCTTTCATGCGAATGGAAAAAAAGCAGGGTCCCAATGAAATCACCCGTTTTAATCTTTATACCTCCTCATCCATCAGAGGCGTACCCGCACCGGGATATACTTCTGGAGATGCGATCAATGCCATCACAGAAGTCGCTAAACAAACTTTACCAAATGGCTACGATATTGCCTGGGAAGGTTTGTCTTATGACGAATCACGTAGAGGGAACGAAGCAATCTACATATTCATCGTCGTATTGATCTTCGTTTACTTGGTATTGGGTGCCCAGTACGAAAGTTTCATCATACCCCTTGCAGTAATTCTGTCACTACCTGCTGGAGTTTTCGGCTCATTTTTGCTGCTGAAGATGATGGGCTTAGCGAACGATATCTACGCGCAAATCGGCCTGATCATGTTGGTGGGATTATTGGGCAAAAACGCTATTCTGATTGTAGAGTTTGCCGTGCAGAAACAGCAGCAGGGATTTACTGTGTTGGAAGCCGCCATTGAAGGGGCTAAGGTTCGCTTTAGGCCAATTTTGATGACATCATTCGCCTTTATTGCGGGTTTGATTCCCCTAGTGATTGCTACAGGCGCAGGAGCTGTCGGGAACAGAACTATCGGATCATCTGCGTTAGGAGGCATGTTGTTTGGAACTGTATTCGGTGTAATTATCGTCCCCGGCCTATATTTCATTTTCGGAAATTTAGCATCAGGCCGTCAACTCATCGGAGGTGAAGACAGCAATCCGCTGAGTGAAGATCTGGTAGGAAACGTACAACCGGCTTCTCTGATTAAAAAAATTCAAAAACTACGATTGGTCCTTAAAGTGGCAAATCGAAAAAGAAAAAGCGATGAAGAATAAAATAATAGCAAATGTAATACTAGTAGGAATCGTTTTGTTTGGTTTTTCCGGATGTAAAGTTTTCAAGGTGCCTACTAAGACCGAAAACAAAAAGACACCTGAAAATTACGGGGAGAATTCTAACGCTGACAGCTCAAATATCGCGCAGCTCGATTGGCGAGCCTACTTCGCAGACTCCCAGTTGGGAGAACTTATTGATGTTGCTCTTAGCAATAATCAGGAATTGAATATGGAATTGCAAGAAATTGAAATCAGCAAAAACGAGGTGAAGACACGAAAAGGTGAGTATCTACCCTTTCTGAACCTCGGTGGAAGTGCAGGTTTTGATAAGGCGGGTAGATATACCCTCAATGGTGCAGTAGAAGAAAATCTTGAAGTGAAACCTGGCACCGCTTTTCCCGAACCCGTCCCGGATTTAATGATCGGGGCGTATGCAACATGGGAACTGGATGTGTGGAGAAAACTTAGAAATGCCAAAAAATCGGCGGCAGCGCGCTATTTGGCAAGCGTGGAAGGGAAAAATTTTCTGATCACCAATCTTGTGGCTGAAATTGCAGAGTCCTACTATGAATTAATGGCTTTAGATAATTTGCTTGACATTGTAGAAAATAATATTGCTATTCAAAACAACGTTTTTCAAATAGTTAAACAGCAAAAAGAAGCCGCAAAAGTATCTCTGTTGGCTGTCAACAGGTTTGAAGCACAAGTGCTCAATACTAAGAATCTGCAATATGAAATTCTTCAGAAAAAAGTGCAAACTGAAAACAGCATTAATCTTTTAGTCGGAAGATTTCCTCAACCCATCCCACGTAATTCCGCTGACTTCAAGAAAATAAACTTGGGCGTCCTTTCATATGGACTTCCATCTCAGCTTTTGAAGAACAGGCCTGATATCCGAAAAGCGGAGTTGGAGCTGATAGCCGCGAAGATGGATATAAAGGTAGCCAAGGCAAACTTTTATCCGTCATCTAGGCTCCAGGCCGGCATAGGCTTTCAGGCTTTCAATCCCGCGCTCTTGCTGCAACCAAAATCAATTCTGTATTCCTTGGCGGGCGATTTAATCGCGCCACTGGTTAATAGAAATGCGATCAAGGCAACGTATTACAGTGCCAATGCCAAACAACTACAGGCCATTTATAATTATGAACGCTCCATTCTAAACGCCTTTCTGGACGTAACCAACCAACTTTCAAAAGTTGAAAACTTCGCTGAGAGCTTTGACACGAAATCCCAGGAAGTAGACTTACTCGTCAAGTCCATAAGTATTTCGAATAGCCTATTCAACTCGGCAAGGGCGGATTATATGGAAGTACTCCTCACCCAGCGCGAGGCGCTCGAATCCAATGTGGAACTCATTGAAATTAAATTGAAGCAAATGAATGCTAAAGTCAATATTTATCGGGCATTAGGAGGCGGCTGGCAATAGAGAAAAACCTATGTCCGAATAACTATTGGGATCGCTTTGCTTCTGCCCTTTGTTAACATAAAATAGTACAAATGGAATGTTAAGTGTGAACTTTTGTTAATCAATTTATTTGGTGAACAGATTTAATTTTACTTCAAGCAAATCGCCAAAAAAAATGAAACGCAAAATTGCCATCGAGATCATTTCATTTCTTCTCGTATTGCTTTTTATGTACGCTGCCGTCAGTAAGCTGATCGATATTGAGAAATTTAAAGTGCAGATTAGTCAGTCCCCGCTGCTGGTTGCCGTCAAGGGCGTCGTCCCTTGGGCCGTTCCCGGAATTGAAATACTCACTTCTTTTATGTTGATGAATCCAACGCTAAGGCTATTGGGAATGCACGTAGCGTTTATTATTATGGTGGTTTTTACCGCGTACATTGTTGCAATTCTTACCATAAGTCCAAGCATTCCCTGTTCCTGTGGCGGTGTTCTTCAAGCTATGTCTTGGAAAGTACACCTTGTTTTTAACGCTGGAATTACTCTCGTCGCTGTTCTTGGAATTTTCCTCTGTGTAAAGGAAAATCAAAAGGCAAATGATAATAACAGGGTGCCGCTGCATTAGGGAAGAAAACAATTGTTAACACATGAAATCGTCATGCACTGCGTTCACCCAAAGGGATGATAATTTGGTCTGGCCATTCCATGTGACAACTAAAAACAATTATTAACACATGAATGAAGTAATGCCGATACCGTCTGAAATCTCAAATTCCCGTCACGGGCATGGTGATTATAACGTGAATACAAGCCGTGTACTTGACGCCTATGGGTTCACGTATACCCGGTCGGAGAACTACTTGCTGGTTGGTCACCTGCAACAAAAACACGGTTGGATCTTGTATATTTCTGTGATTTGGACCCAGTTGTCAGAATTATTAGCAGTAGTGTTGCCAATTCTAAAAGATAAGAATTTATCCTTCCAGGTTGCCCGAAGCACACGCGCTGCCATTTTATTAGCAAATGGAAGTTTAGGGCATCATTTATTAGGCAAAATACTGTCTGTGTACCCTGTGAGCGACACATCGGCGCGCGAGGCCGGCCGGCTCTTGCGGGAAGCGACTTATGGATTTCGAGGTCCCGTCGTGCCGTCTTCATTCCGACTTGGAAAAATTCTTTATGCCCGCTATGAAAGTTTTGACGTTCCTCGGTTCAGACCATGGGAGACATCGGTTGCTT
>JANNPM010000461.1:0-16563 GCA_031400145.1 Chryseolinea sp.
CGAAGTAAATTTTTAAACACCCTATTTGTTGCTTCGCTTTGCTCATAAAATTCAGCACATCCCAATGGCGTTATTGTTCCAATGTCTACCAATTTTCGGAATAGTTCACCGCGTTTCGTTAAATCACGGAAGGTGTACAAACAGTTCTCATAAAGAACCCAATCGGAGCAAATGGCATTTATTTCCTTTAATGCATTCTTCACTAATTTACCGGGCTTCAATGACTTCACTTTTTTCTTACCTATCGTGACCAAGTATTCATTAACCTTTGCAATAATCGGTGCGTCATCAATATTTAAATCGGCTTTGTATATCGTGTTAGAAAAATTTATTCTGACGAAATTTTGACAAATGTCCTCTGGCTCACTATCCAAATATCCGTTTTCAAATTTTTTCTTTCGTTGCTCAATTTGAATATCAGAGAATTCATGCTCATAAAGTTTTGAAATGACTTGTAATTTTGCAGTGCCGCTTATTGCATTAACCCTTTGTAGGATAGTGTCTTTATCAATTACATGATCTGCAGATACAAAAGAAAAACCACCTGGAATGACATTTTTAAGTTTTGAATCATTGTATTGCTCCTTTTTTTCAGTAATAATGTAGATGTAGAGAACATCAAATTGTTCATGCAAATTATGACGAGCAAAAACTTCAAGTGTCGTCTTTATTTTATCTAAAGTACTTGTGGATGTTATCTGAAACGCAACCCGATTTGCAAAGTCGGCTAAGTCAATAGCTGGAAAGTTTTTGCGTTGAGTTGAATTGAGGTTTTCGAGCTGCAATCCAAATACCTCATTTAAAACCGGAACTAAGAAGCTTTCAGCATGTACATTGATATGGTAATTTCCAATAGCATTGAACCCCTGTACTTCAAGTACAAATCTTGCAGCGCAGGTGTTAATCTTATTCAGGTAGTCAATTCTATTCACCTTGTTAACTAGTTAAGTTTGTTAATTCAGCCTCACCTTCAACAATGTCCTTCAATTTCCAACGTCTCTACTTGCTTGTTCGGAGTATTGTAAACGTTTAGCTAAGTTTTTGGCTGACATTTAAGTCAGCAGCTTTCTTCAACTTTATCAATTGCAAATCGTCTCCCAAAAAATCAAACTTCTGTTGAAATAGATTGGCAAGCTTACTATTGGCAGTGGCAAAGAAAATCTGTCTATCCATTGCTAGGACTCTTTCCCTCAAGAAATCAAGAAACGATAATGTATTAATATCATCAACATACGCTACGGGGTCATCAAAAATCATTAATGGTGGACCACTTTGTAAATTGTTATTGAGAGTTAGATAAAGAGAAAGAATAAAAGCAGATTTCTGACCAGTACTGACTTCTGTCAAATCTCGCTTTTCCGTTGAGTTCTTCACTTTTAACTTAATTGATTCACCTGATTCGAATTGTATGTCATCAAACTCATTAGGCACGTGGATGGATTTGAAAATGTCCAAAATTGACTGCTTATTTTCCCTGAAAAATTCCTGAAGGAAATTTTTTGGATTATTTACATTAATTATGTCAAACAAAATAGCTATTGCTGAGGCGTACTTGTCGAGCTTTATTTTAAGCTCAATATTGGATGTGTTTAGGTCACCAATTCTGTCAGAATATTCCTTTCTTAATTTATTTGTTGATTCAAGTTCAACGTGTCTCTCAAATAAGTCTTTAATATTCTCAAACGCTTGGAGCGCTCCATTCAGGTTCGTCAACTTATTGATGGGTATTAAGGAATCAATTGTCTCTCTGTCCTGAATCAAAGCATCCAATTTTGCTTTACTATCTCTGACTCGTTTCAAATAGGAATCGAGATTACCTTCGTCAATTTTAACTTCTTGGAGATAATCAGACAAGCTTGTAATTAACTTTTGTGTCAATTCATTCTGCCTGTTGTTAAGATGAATTTCGTTATCTATCTCTCTATTGAGTTCTTCTTTGGTTTTAGTCAGAACGTTAATAAATTCTTCCTTTGTATTCAATCCGAGGGAGAGCTTTATTCCCACCTGAATCAAATTAGCATTAATTTTATTTAGTTCTGTTTCAGAAAGACTGTTCTGATGAAACTGGGTATTTAATTTATTCAATCGCTCTGTCTCTTCATCACACTGTCTAATTGCTGCAGTAAGTTGAGCCGAGATGTCAGATATTTTTAAATTTTGTAATGATCCAATTTGCAAGCTGTCAACAATGGAGGTGTCAATGACCATCTTTTTAAGATTGTCGGTGTTGGTTCTCGTTATGATAATTTGAGCTTCAAGCCTCTCTATGTCGACCAATAGCTTGGCAAGAGTTCCATCATCGTTTAAGTCAGTTTCAATAGATTCAATACGACTGACTATATCACCAGCTATAAAGTCCGTTTCACATAGAGGACATTTATGAACATTGTTAGAGAGTCGAATGTGCTCAAGCCCGATTCTTTTCAAATCCACCCTCAACTTGTTCAAAGTTCCCACACTATTTTCAATTGCAGACAACTGAACTTTTTTTCGGGCAAGCTCGTCAGCAAGAGATACAAGTGTTTCATTCGTTTGTTGACTTGCAACTTGTAAAATTAGATCTCCTTCTAGCTTGATGCTGCGCGATATTTTCAGTATTTCGGATAAATGATTTGAGGCTCGGGTGAGTTGAATAACTCTTTGATTCAGACCTTTTATTAATCCAATCTGATCTTCCAGGTAATACTTTGTTGCAATTTCAAAAGCCTTTACCCTGTCTTCCAACGATCTCCGTGCCTTTAAGGCGGCTCTTAGACTACCGACAATTTCTTCATTGGATGAGTTAAAAGTATTGTGTTGGTCTAGGATATTTTGTATGATTATATTCTCCGAAGAAATTAGTTCATTTGAAAAGGGCCGTTCACCAAACAAGGAGGACGCAGTATTGATGAAGTTCAACGTCTTAATCAATTCATCGGCAAATTGTTTTCTGTTGATCCCCTCACTCAGTAATAAATTGGTGCCTTTCCAGCCAATACCATCCAACGCGGTAATTATTTGACTCAAAGTCGTAATGACCATGGCACTTGAGTCAAATTCCTTAATCTTTAACTGATAATCCGCTATTTGCACCGCATTACTTCTATGCGCTTCACTTAACTGCTTTGTTTCGGAACCTAAACGGTCATGTAACCTTTGGATTCGATCAAAGATGATATTAGTTTCCTCCCCCAGAATTATCCTTGCGAAGATTTCCTGAATTTTCTCTCCTGTATTCGACTCGTAAGAGAATCTAAATGCTGCGTCTGAATCAAAGAAATTGTAAATGTGATACCCTTGACTTAATGAATTTCCACGAAGGGTATTGTTGCCATACCAAGCGCGATCACGTGCTTGAAATTTCTTATTATTTGTTGGTGAGTAAGGATCCTTATCTCCGCCAACATATTCCAACTCCAGTTTATCAGCTTTCTCAGTCTTTGAATTTTCTATCGTTTGCCCGCATAGACAAAGTTCTATAGCTTCAAGCAAAGACGTTTTTCCTGTACCATTTACTCCACTGATAAGATTAACCTTCCCCAATTTATATGTATTGTCCTTAAAGCACCGGAAGTTCTTCATTGCGAGGGAATCTAAAAAAGCAACTTTGGTCTCATCTAAGGTTACAGTTGGGACATCTTCAGTCTCCACAATTTCCTCACCACTTATAAAGTGTTGATAAACGTCATTTGGCTTCGGGAATTCCTTTACCAAATAAACGGCAGATAGATTTACAGTTTTAAGCTTGCCTTTCCAGATTGTTAATAGTGCATTATTTTGAAGTGGTTTGCTTTGAGTCCTAAGTTTAGTTTGAACCTCAATCGATTTTAAAAGCTCTTCTTGTGTTGTAACAATTTTTCTTGAATAGGACTTATCCGATTCTATTTGAAGCTTCGTACCAAAGGGGGTCGTATCAGTATCCGTTAAAAAATATAAATAATAGTTCCATTGAAGCGGCCCACTGCTGGCATAGTAGTCATCACCGAGCAAGTTCCGTTGATAGTCAAGTAAGTCGAAATCTGCTTTGAGAAAAGTTTTCGAGCAGTCAAAATAATGAGCAGCAACATTTCGATCTTTATACTTGCTAACAATTTTGAAAACATCAGGCCTGAGGTCTTGAATTTGCTCAGTAAATCTCTTGGAAAGAATTGTCTTTAAACTCTGTGAGTCCATACATTAATCTTTATCGATACTTGTGTTGTCCGGTTCAAAATTCTTGACGATGTTAACGTTTGGCAGGAAGTATTTTTTCAGTGTTCCATCTTGATACCAAATAATAATTTTGGGCATTTCCCTCTCCCTTTGCGACTCTACAATTGTTTCGAGAAATAATTTGTTCAGGTTATCATAGGTAGATTTTGCCATAACCTCAAGACCTGGTCCGATGTAAGCCATTGTGCCTATGGCCTTATTGTCTTCGGAGAATATATTCACAAACGGGTTATGTGAATAGCTGTAGAATATTTTTGAGTTTTCAGATAATGAGACTAATTCCTCAGGAAATAGAGCTCCATTTCCGAATATTCCCACTAATTCCTTCAGCTTCATAAGGTAGTCTAACTTCGTCTGCGTAATCGTGGCATCTGGTTCTTGAGTATATGTTACCCTGTTCACATATTCTTTGTCATCAATTAAGTAGAAGTCAAACGATGAAACTTCAAATGAATCTTTTTTAATATTTAGACCGGCTGATAATTTGATCAGTCTTTCTTGATTTGTGTGGCCCAAACCATCCAAGGGACTTAAGTCACAGGCTAAACTATCACAATGTATCTTGAACTTATCTTGTACTGGAGAGCTAAGTAAATAATTGTTGTTATCCCATATATAATTTTCGTAGCCAATTGGTCCCTTCCGCCTTTGCAGTTGGGTGGCCGATAAAACCTGCCAAGCTTTATCCGTGTGGAATCCAATCAACATCTCATCAGAATCAAAAAAAGCTGCATGGCACCTGTTGTTTTTCCAATAACTATAGAAAATGCCGTGCTTCTGATTTTCATCCAATCGATTATCCTCCGTAACAGGTTTTGCCGGTTTGTAAAAATAAGCTGTGCCTGAATAATTGATTTTATGTGTTAGCACCTCAGAATCTTTTGCCCAGTTGAGACATAGTACCTCGATCTTGTCTATTTCTCCGTTGCTAAAAATTTCGTCTCGATACTTTTTAAAGGCAGTATGCCTCGGCTCCAAATTCATTTGAATATGTAATAGCAGAACTTTATCCAGGTTCTTATCAGAGAGTAATTTTAAATTGAATATCAAACTATCTGAACATATTAATGTTGCCAGATATATACTACTGTCAGGGTTTTTCAAAACATATATGTACTTCCCCTCTATTAAATAATCTGCCTCACGGTATTTATCATTGTGAACTGACATATGTGAAGTTTTGAATTGTACCACACACACCACCGACTCAGCATTAGAGGATTTTGATTTAGCTTTAAACAAAAGGCAAACAGGATCGAGAAACTTCTTTTCATGAGCTTTTCCGCAAAGCTCTCTATCATATATCCAAATTATTTTATTATTCGTGGTCGTGAAGGCAACTAACTCGGCCGGTGTTATAGACTCCATGCCAAATACCCAGAGTTTCGAATTATCAGGAATTACATTTGAATCATGAAGCTGCGCCAGGCTATTCCATGGGCATGAGTATTCAGGACATAGAGCGAGGTCGTAATTTTTCTCCTTTGTGATTTTAGCAAATTCAATAAACTTGGTTACCGCCAACGCATGTGTTTTATCTGAATTCCCTACAAAGTCAGGAGTTGCTTTTAAAACACCTTTGTATTGATTTAAAAGAATATTATAGGAAGTATGATCCGGGTGAAGAACATTTAACGGGAGAAGCGCAAGATCTAACGCGTCTAATTCATTCTCAACATACTTCAACTCCATACTGAAGATATTTTAACGTTAACACGTAACCACTACATGTGTTTCTCACTAAATTGAATACTAATCGAATTTCACCTTCGGCAACTCCTGCACAATCTCCACTGTAGCATTTGCATTGAATTGCCCAATAGTTGCCATCAAAAGTCAACGCCACTAAATCTATCCCTGTGTCACCACCACCTAAATCACTTTTTCCGTGAAACTCATTCCAAAGACATACCTTCTTAAGTTTTGATGTGTACTTAGGATCTGTGAGTAAATACGCTGCATTAATCGTTCAAAGCGATCACCCTTGTCTCGTTCTGAAAAAGAAATTTTACGGTATTTGTCGAGTACTTTTTGAAAAGTCATTTTTTTCTGAAGTGTAAAACGTTTGTCAATTCTAAAGATAAATTAAACTCATTAAAGTCCCGATCTTTTCCGCGGTTGAACACGAGTTAATTTTTAGGTTAACCTCTCATTCAGTGCTTGTAACATCTCTTTGTGTTTAGCCTGATTAGTTTTAATAAGATTTTGAATATTAATCAACTTCCATTGCACTGCCGGAAGGTTTTTAAGATCAGGTAATGGGAGTAACTCCCACAGCAGTTCTCCTTTATTAAAACTCAAAAGGAACCTCTGGTCATCAGCCGTAAATGATTTGCGGACTTCGGCAACAAGTCGCCCTCGCACTTCCTCATAAGTTTCATATGAGAATGGCGTCACCGTCATCCCTGCAAATTGGTTGTCAAAGGCATGGCGTTGATCAAGGAGATGTGGGCTTAAAAGCTCATGCATCGGCCTTGCATGACTTAACATCGCAGCGATAAACCCTAATTTTACATCGTTGTTGAATCCCTCGTTGTTGAATAAGTGATAGACGTCAAACAAATCTCGCGGATGCTGTCGGTCAAGTGCAGCGCATATTTTTCCTCCAAACAACTCTGCGTGAGATACCACATTGATTGCAGCAAACTTTTTGAATTCATTCTGAACACCCTCGGCTACCTGCATCATGCGCACGGGAAAGAGTACACCCCGAATCGTTGTGTTTACCTCTATTTTAATGTGCGCCTGTTTTGTCTGGCAATTCAATTTTACGTCCTGTCCTTGCCCAAGGGGAACTCTCGTTACTGAGATTCCTTCAATAGAAGTTTTAATCCGTTGTTCTATTCGGTCAAGGGCATCGGATATATTTTTCAGTGCGCTTGCCCGATCATCCAGGTGTATGTAGGTTAGGTCAATATCAACGGATAGCCTGGGCATGTCACGCACAAAAAGATTAATGGCGGTGCCACCTGTCAAAGCCAGACTTTCTTCTTTTGCCACGTGTGGCAGGATGCTCAATAGAAGATCAACCTGTGCTCTGTATTTAGGTTGTATCATTGAGCTAACTCTTTAGGTATACTTATCTGAAAATCGGAGTTGTAAAGACCTCCTTTGGTGATACTCCTGTCTCCTTTGCCTACATCAATTCTTTTCTGATCAACAAAAGAAAGCCATTGATGCTGTGCTTTGCTGGCCATATACAGGAATAACCTTTTCACTTTTATGGATGTACACTTTTCCAATAGTTCCTGCATAAGCTTTGGGCGAAGATTGGAAAGTCCCTCCATCAAATGATAACATTCTACCAGATCAAGTTTGGCAGGGGCCAGGTATAAGCATTCCAGTATGGCGCGTTCGGGTGTTGAGATCGTGATAGAGAAATTTTTCTCTTCATGCGATGTCAGACCAAGGTCTTTGGGAAGGAGTGATGTTATTATATGCTGAACCGGATGACCCCATGAATGATTTTTGAACCAGCGTGGCAAGATGGTTTGTCGAGGAGAAAAGAGAAATACAGTTTCCTCCTTCATCCTGAAATAGTGCGCGAGCCCTTGCATGGAAAGCGATGTTAATGCACCTGCGTGTATGGGTAATTTTGCTTGTTGCTGGATAGAGTACAGTCCACCCTGCCAATTAACTATTTCACCTGGACGTTTGAATGCGCCAGCGCCCATTGATTCCAACCAGCCATTTTTTCGGTAACTTTTTTGGAGGTCACGCGATATGCCCAGCTCTTCAAGCCACTTAGGCAGAGCAACTGTTCCCTGCCGATGCAAATCAAGCATCTTCTTTAATTTTGACTCTTTTTGGGTATCCATGATACCTAAATTAACACATTTATAATGGAATAAACTACCGCTCTTTATTCTATAACGATTATGGGTATTCAGAATACCCAAATAATTACAATTTTAATGACCATTTTTGATGTGAATAAGCCGCTGGTGAATCATTGTCATTACCATTCGATATAGAATAAACCCTAAATAATGGGGTCTACCCTATGCCAAAAGGTAATAACAGGAAGAAATCGGAATGCAAAAACTAGCCTGATTTTTTGGACTCTTTGTATAAGGTACTAAAGAACTCCTCCACGGTAAGCTTATGAATAGTCAGGAGCCTGATGAGGCTTTTCATAGTAACATTAGTCTGGCCTTTTTCGATACGCCAGTATTGTACGCGCGGAATATCGTGGTCAAAGGCAAAGTCCTCATGGCTGGTGTAGCCTTTTTGCTTGCGCAATTCGGTTAGCTTCAAGCCAACCCGTTTCAAAAGATTTGACAGGACTTCCTCTTCTTTCACGGAAGCCAAATTCGAGGCTTATTTACATAAATGTTACCTCATATAAGATGTACAGATTTCAGATAGGTTTCTGGACCTTCTCTTATTACATTGGCTAAAGAAATTATAGGAGCCCATCCATTCCAGGTGTGCCCGGTCGCAAGATTGGGCATTACTTTTTCAGACTCTTAGAACAGAGTCTTTGAATCAAAGTACTTGATTTCGCCCGACTTGTATTTATAGAGTTGCTTTTCAATTCCTTTCAGCTTTCGCAGGATCTGTTCATCATTCAAACCTGAAAGATGAAGTCCGATGGCTAGTTTTCGTTTGCTCTCATTCAAGTCATTAATTAAATGCTCATCGTAGTCTGAAAATGAAAAGCCATGAATGACCAAACGGTTGCGACTCATTTTGAATGCTGATCTGCAAAATGACAAATAGATGCTTTTGGAAATTGTGTCCTCCTTCAGTTTGGCTTTTCCTTCTGAAACGAAAACGGGAACATTGCCTAAGTGTATCTGTAACCGGATCAGTTCAAGAAGTTCTTCCGTCTTGCTTCCTCGTCTGATCTTTACTATTTGGCCATCGCATTTGTGCAGGAAAAGAGCGCCATGCAAATAATAGATATTCTTGAATCCCGGCAATGGCTTATCGGTGAAGGTAAGGTCTGCTTCATTCCTTCGGAAAAAATCCTGATATCTCATAACCTTGCCGTCCCGTCTTCCGCGATCTAACGTGATAAGAATAATGTGATAAAGAAAGATGTCGTAGTTAGTCGTGAAAATATCTCCAAACCAATCAAGTGCTTTGGACAACTGATAAAGTGTTCTGGGATCAATTTTGGTGTATTCCGGATGTAAATCCTTTATGGCTTTCAGCAATCCCGATTTCAAGAGCTTTAGTGAATTCTCAATTCCTGAAATTTCATAGCTGAATATCTTGTTTACGTCAAGTGCATTCGCGAGTCGATTCTGAATTCCCTCAAAATTTGTGGAGTTAAACTTTTCGAAAACAGCTTTCTCGTCCGGGTTGAGATAAGTCAGGAATCTCTCAAATAATGAGCGGTAATTCAGCGCAGAGTTAATATTAATAGAGAAACCATTTCCCAGGAAAATATCAGCCTCTTTGAACACATCCTGAATTTCGTTCCAATGATAAATTTTAATATCGCCAATTGTTCTCATTCTATTTGAATTAGGAGAAATCATCCAGCCGTTGAACAAGCTTTTCTCTCATGTCATCCAGGAAATTAGTCTTACCACCCTTTCTCAATCGAATCTCCTGAAACTGTCTGTAATAATTTCCAAGGCTAACATTGAACAAGTTTTCGAATGAAACCGCTATTTGTTTTATATCAGCCTTACCATTGTTGACTGCATCTACACTCTGAAGCGCGTAAATGAGTTCGATCAGTGATGCCTTAGTGCCTGTCCAATTTAGCGGTGATTGCTGTCCTTGAGATTGCGAGTCAATCTTTTGAATGAGACCGTTTAAATATTCCTTCACCATTTGACAGGCAATGATTTTCGCCAACGTGTTATCATAACTCGTGGAGAATTTCGTGTCAACATCGGGGCCGTTCAGGGAGTTTTCAGAACGAGTGAAATATTTCTCATCGAAATAGGATGAGTTTGAAAGGCAATACTTATAAAACTCCATGTTAACCTTCACAAATTGTTGTAAGGAGTCCAACTCGGTAAAGTAGTATGCTCTTAATGAATCTGATCCACTGAATGGCTCATCCATTTTTATTGAGAAGACTTTTTCATAATAATAGTATTGACTTATGAATACCGGTTTGATCTCTTTAAAGAATCTAATCTCCTCTTCCTTACTTGTGAATTCATAGCGGTAAACAAAATCCTTCAATTGGTTAATGATGGATCGCACACTAAACAGACACTTGCTGGCCTTTGCAGTCAAATCAGGATTTTCTAACCCGATAGTTTCTAATTGCACCTTTAAGCTTTCCTGAAGCTGGTCGGAGAATGTTTGAATGTCTATGGTTTTCATGGCCTGGGCTAATTCAATTTTGCTTCTATGATTTCCTGTATGTCCTTTTTGATTTTGAAATAATTCTGCTGGATTTCGTAATGGCTAATCTTTCGAATGGCGGGGATGGGTTTATAACCATCTTCTTCCTGCCGGATCGCGGCATGGTCATTCAGGATTTCAGCATGAAAGACTTTTAGATCGATTTTCTGCTCTGGATCATCCGATACAGTTCCTACAAACTCACCGGAAGAAAGAGCTGCGATCTTGGAAGGCGGAATTGCCGAATCAAGTTGAGTGGAGCGGCTAACTGAAGTATCGGACATATTAATAGAGATACTTTCCCGCTCCTGCACAATCTTCCCAAATCGCTCCGACAAAAGCTTGGCAGTTTCTCCAACCACCTGTCCACTGATAACATTTCCTACAATGTTCATGATTACCTCAGCCTGATCTCGGCCATAATCTTTCTTCAACTGACTATAGTCCTGTACGGCCAAAGTCGTTGCCACTTTATTTGCTCTGGCTGTGGCAATCAGGCTGTCAATACCATTAAAGTAGATTGTAGGAAATTCGTCAAACACAAGACTGCATTTCTGTTGGTGCTTTTTGTTGACCAGTTTGATCACTCTTGAGATGTAGAGCGAAAGCACCGCTCCATAGATTTGTTGCTTCTGCGGATTATTCCCAGTGCAAACAATCTTGGGCTCCTTCGGATTATTTATATCAAGTGTAAAGTCATTTCCAGATAAGACATAATATAATTGAGGTGAGGACAATCTTGCCATCCCGATCTTGGCGCTGGCGATCTGACCTTCCAACTGTTCCATCGCCTCGTTCCTATAAGCAGATTCGAATGGGTTAATTAAGACTTCTATTTCCGGCTCACTTCTTAACAGTTTGAATAAATGCGGATAATCCAACTGCATGAGTTCAATAACATGTGGAAGGGTACAGTATTTTCCGTTGTCATATTTTCTAAGAAACCAGATGATAGCCGTTACAAAGTTGATGGGTGACTCCACAAAGAAATCGCCTTGCTTCTTTATCCAATCGCGATTGAGACCAAGCATGATCGTTCTGGAAGACTCCGTTGCATCTGTGATGTCGTCCATTGTAGCCGGGTCAAGTGGGTTGCATCGGTGGGAGCGGGAAAGATCTTCGAAATTGATGACAAAGAACTTCGGCTTGATCGCATACTGTCGATTGTTTTTTAATAGGGTGTTATAGGCAATTCGTGAAAGGTCATCATACTTGAAGTCATAAATGAACATTGTAAATCCTTTCTTGATGTGCTGCGTAATAATATGCCTGACAACGAAGTAAGACTTACCTGCTCCTGGTGTTCCAATAACCAGCAATGACCTGAAAGGATTGATCACATTTATCCAGCTTTTTCTTCGCTCACCTTTCAATGTATAAGCTGCCGGAAGGTTAATGGAGTATTCATTTTCTAACAAGCGTTCCTCTTGCGGAAATGATTCGTTGAACTTGTTAAAAATGTCTTTACTAAAATTGAACTTCAACAAACGAGATAGCAGTGTGCCTCCTGTGAGAATAAGGATATAACCTGCTGAAGTTACTGACAGATAAAGTCCGGTAAGAAAGGATGGTCTCAAACCGATAAGGAAAATCAAATGGCTAAGTAAGAATAAGACCAAACCAAAAACTGCAAATGATGATGCTTGTACTAGGCTGATCCGCTCGTCCTTTCTTCCTCTTGCACCGATCAGTGATATCGTTAATAATCCTAAAATGAAAAATTTTGATTTGTAAATGCCTAGGAACAATCCGGTGTTGGCAATTGACTTGATGATTTCATCAACTATCTGGAATGTCATTCCCCATGATGTCAATGTCTGATGACAGAAATAATAAAAATGAAGCAGCAATACGACAATACTCAGTAACCTGATGAAGTCGATTATCTTTTGTAATGCCTGCTCGTTTTCTCCTGTATGTGACATTTGACTTTCGTTTAGATTGAACGACCTTTTCTTTTCTTTCTCTTGCGTCTTTTCATGGCAGCGTCTGGAGAAGAATAGTCGAGTTGTTTTGCTGTAGTTAAGTCTTTGACTATTTCTTCAATCAGGGAATCTCCTTCCTCGGTTTTTTCCTGTTGAGCGTGGATAAGCGCAGGTTGAATCTTTATCGAATAAGGTTTTGATAAACTGGTTAACCGATCTGTGATAGCTTTCGCTCCATAAGCCTTACCGAGATCACTTCCGTTGAACACAACTTTTGCCTTGTTGTCCACGAACGTGATACCATAAATTCTTCCTTCTTCATTTTGACGGAAGAGCACAAAGATTCCTTCCTGGCTTAGTGATTGAACAAAGGATGATTTTGATAAGGTCTGTTTGTTTCCGAAAGCACGATTGATACAATTAATCAATCTGTCTTTGTGAGGTCGTCTGAGAACTTCATTGAGCTTGAATTGCTTCTCAAGGAAAGCAAGTGTCGGCTTTCCGTAAATTGAACTTGACTTGATGGCCATACCAACTTTCTTCCCGTGTTCATCGATCAACCTGTATAGCAATCCTTTTTTGATATTCATTTGTGAGCCTTCCTTTCCCAGGTCGGCCATCACATTGTACTGTTTGAGCACGGCATTCAACTCAGGAATTGAAGTGTATTTATAATTCCTTGTAACAAAGCGCACTGTATTTGAAATTGTTCTTTTCGTTTCCAGCTTGCCATAGACAGCACGCTTAAGATCTATTGCAGTGATGTTATCAGTTTGGCTTGTTCTTTTTCCTTCGGCACGAACCAGTCGATATTCTTTCTCCAATTCTTTTCTTGCCTTCTCTGATTGATTCTTTCCGATATTGTAAAGTATAATTCTCTTTCCATCGCGCTGGATGTTAGTCGTTACGATGTGAATATGCGGATGGGCTGCATCGAAATGTTGATAGACCAAGTAAGGTTGATTGCCAAATCCAATCTTGTCCATGTACTTTGTTGCGATCTCTTTTAGCAAATCTTTGCTGGGCTTTTCAGATGGATCGAAATTGAGTGAGATGTGTACGGCTTTGGTTGTAGCTCTATGATTGCGATTGATAAATCCCTGGAAGGTCTTCAGTTTATCGTAAAAATTGAGACGATCTACATTGCAGCCGAATTGGTTCTCATGGATACATTTTGCAACGCCCTCTTTCACTTTGTTCTCGTTGTAATTGAGGAGTCCTGATATGTTTTGTCCTGTGTTCACCCTTGCAACCATTTTTTTGTGATCTCTGAAGTAACGTCCATAACACGGTCAAGCTTTTGACCAACCTTCTTGTACTCGTCCACGATCTTGAGAGCTTGAAATATTTTCTGATTCGGAGTATCAGCGGAATGAAAGTGCCGTGTGATCTGGTTAATGTTAATACCGATGGAGTTGAGTTCCTTCCTGATCAATGCCAGTTCTGCAATAGTTGAATCCATCGTAGCATCTTTGTGATACCAGGTGATCTCCTCGCGGTAGAGAATCCTTCTGGCCACCTCCGAGACGTATTGACAATTGGAATTCTTCCTGATTTCTTCCAGTCTGTTGTAGAACCTTTCTGAAATCCTGACCCCAACCAAATGGGTGTACTTTTCCTTTGGTGTCCTCTTACGTCCCATAAAACAAATCTTTGATTTCAAGGAAGCCGAGTTCCGAGGCTGACTCCTCCAACCGACTGCAAGACGGGAGGAGGACGGGTACGTTTGTGTTAACAAACGTACATCTTGCTAAAACCGAAAGACCGGTTTTTACCCTAGTCAGATCATGAATCTTTAGACCTTTAAAAATGACCTTGCACATACTTTAAGTATTTGGTTTCTTATTAATCTGATGAGGGTTGCGCTTATGCTCTTCGATCATCTTTTGGATGTCATCATAGTCATAGAAGATTACTCCACCGATCTTGGTAAAGGGTAAGGTTCCGTTAATGCGAAGATTTTGTAGAGTGCCAGGTGAAAGAAGCAAGAGCCTCCTGACCTCATTTGATTTGAGCCACTTTCGTGCGGGCGTAGTTTGTCTTTGAGATAAGAGTTTCTGTATCTCAGCAAGTAATTCCTGCTTGAAATTTTGCAGGTCTTCGAGTGTAATTATTGTTGCGGCCATAACCTTGTTGATTATGGCACAAAGGAATATTCAGAAGCGTTTTGAAAACAGTTACAAGGGTAACAGGACCCTCGGTAAGTAGTTGAGGATCAGGAATAAAAAATTCGATGTTGACTAACTCAAATTGCATCATTTTTTAAATCCATCGTCTTTAAAGCAAAAAGCAAATGAATATGGATACATCGAAATCACTCCCGGTTGCAATCATTGGCGCTGGCCCTGTGGGACTAGCGGATGCTGCCCACTTGAAAGTCAGAAATCAACCCTTTATACTCTTTGAAGCTGGAACTTCGGTTGCTTCCAACGTACTGTCTTGGAAACACATTAGTGTATTCTCTCCCTGGCGATATAATATAGACAAAGCGGCACGACAATTATTAAACGAAACACTCTGCAAGCACCGGATGATGATGAAGGTTTTGTACGATACGTAAACAACCTGATTCAGTTTACCAATGCGTGATTGTCCCCATTTACTTTGCCATAGCTTTTTCACTGTGGTCATATCGTGTGAGTAGAGCGGGTAATAATTTCTCCTCCGGCAGATAAGGAATGCCATAGGTTCTTTTCGATAATTTTTCTTTGATGTTATTAATGATACTGATTTCCGATGATGCCCGTTTTCGCAATAGTGGATCTCTTAAATTCTTCAAAGCAGAAAGGCATTGATTGATCACCCACGCATACGGAATAATGCCCGCTCTTTTCAAATCATTCTGAAGACTTTCGGCTTCTCGCATAGGTGTAGTTTCTGGCAATGCTACCAGTATGATTTTCGCAAAATTCTCATCTTGCAAATACATATAGGGTGTTTTCACCTTTACAGAATTCGGATTCTGTTTCTTTAAAATTTCCCTATGGTAACTTCCAGTTGTATCCAGCAATAACAGCGTATGACCAGTAGGTGCTGTATCTATAACAACGAATTGTCGCTTTGCTTTATTAATTGTACTTGAGAATGCATGAAACACCGCTACTTCTTCTGTGCAGGGAGATTTAAGGTCTTCGAGCAATAGTTTCTTACCTTCATCATCTAGCGTAGCGCCTTTTTGTTTTACAATCTTATCAATGTAATGCTGAGTTTCAACTTTAGGATCAATCCTTTCCACTGTTAATTTTCCGGGCAATTTCTCGAGTTGATTTATAAAATCGGTAATGTGTGCCGCAGGGTCAGTTGTTGTCAGAAGAACTTCATGGCCGCGCTGTGCTAACATCGTTGCAATGGACGCGGCTACGATAGTTTTACCTACGCCACCTTTGCCCATTGTCATAATTAATCCATTCGTGCTTTTACCTTCCAGGGCATCTACCAGCTCAGACAAATCTTCAAGTGGATGCTTAAATTCACTTTCACTTGAAATTTCTAAATCAACAATTTTCCGCTGCAAATCCGTATTTAACAGCGACCTTAATTTTTCTACGCCCAATACATTATAAGGTAGTAATGGATAGTTTAAAATTGGTAAGGTTTTTAAAGGCTCTGGCATTTCAGCTAATTCTTTTTTTGCAATCTCTTCCATCTTTAGCGCAACACCGTCACTTCTATCAAGCGCATTGAATACACCGTTGATCAGTAGTTGTTGATTGGCTAAGCCTAATTCTTTCAATTCTAAACTTGTCCGTGCAGCTTCTTTAAGAGAAGATGTTTCGGCACGTGCTACAAGATAAAAAGTAGTTTGCTCTGCATCCCTTAGACTATCGATCACTTTCTTGTATCGCTCTTTGCTACTTTTCAATGCAGATGATGGCCCAATACATGACGCGCCCTTTGGATTATCAGTTAAAAACGTATCCCATGCAGCAGGCAATTCCAAAAGACGAATGGTATGGCCGGTTGGTGCTGTATCAAAAATAATAACATCATACATTTCTGGATTGCCTTCCCCCGTAATAAAACGTGAGAACTCATCAAATGAAGCAATCTCGGTTGTACATGCTCCCGACAGTTGCTCATTCACTTTAGTTATTTCTTCACGGGATGCCACGCCTTTAAGTGGGTCTGTCAC
>JANNPM010000462.1:0-7643 GCA_031400145.1 Chryseolinea sp.
CGATAAGGTCATCAAGATTTTCCGCGCCTATGCTGCGCTGACCAACATGGATAAAGAATCGCTAAAGTATCTTAAGTCGATCAACGGAAGGCTTATGGGAACCGTTCTTAATAACGTTCAGTTAAAGAATCTGAGTTTCTAGAAAAGCAAGATTTTGCGCCGGGTTGACTTCCCCAGTGCTTTTCCACATCCATTCTTGGCGATTACTCAGCGCGTTTGAAGTTCGCAGTCACTATCTTTACACAAATTTATGAAAGATAAGATCTGGCTCTCCTCGCCGCACATGGGGGGAAAGGAAATCGAGTTTATCAACGAAGCTTTTAAAACGAACTGGATATCGCCGGTCGGTCCCCACATCGCAGCGTTTGAGGAAGAGCTTGCTACCTACAACCGCGTAGCGTACTGCGCGGCGTTAAGCTCCGGCACAGCCGCCATTCATCTCGCATTGATTATACTTGGCGTAAAACAAGAAGATGAAGTTATCTGTTCGACCTTCACCTTTTCAGGATCGTGCAACCCGATTGCCTATGTCAATGCCCGGCCCGTATTTGTAGATTCCGAAGCAGAGACCTGGAACATGGATCCTGCCCTCCTTGAAGAAGCCATCGAGGATCGATTAAAGCAAACAGGTAAGAAGCCCGCGGCCATAATTGTTGTTCATTTATACGGCATGCCGGCAAAAGTTGAGGAAATCATGGCTATCTCGAAACGACATCAGATTCCGGTGATTGAGGATGCTGCAGAGGCATTGGGTTCAAAGTACAAAGGAAGGTTTTTGGGTTCTTTTGGCGATCTGGGAGTTTATTCGTTCAATGGCAACAAAATCATCACCACTTCAGGCGGTGGGGCACTGGTGTCTGCCAATGAGGCCTGGATAAAAAGGGCGCGGTTTCTCGCCACGCAGGCGCGTGATCCTGCGCCGCATTATCAGCACTCGGAGATAGGATATAATTACAGGTTGAGTAACATATGTGCGGGAATTGGGAGGGGCCAGCTTCAGGTACTCGATGAGCGTGTCGGGCAACGAAGGGGCAATTTCGAGTTTTATCTGGAGGCCATGAGCAAATATCCAGGGGTCAGCTTCCCGCTAGAAGGTAACCATTCATTTTCTAACCGGTGGCTTACGACGATGCTGATTGATGCAAAAAAAAGCGTTGGCGTGAGTCGTGAAGCCATTGTTCAAACGCTCCAAGCAGAGCGTATAGAATGCCGGCCATTGTGGAAGCCGATGCATTTGCAGCCTGTTTTTGCGCGGTGCCCCGCTTATCTGAGCGGAGTTGCCGAGAAACTGTTTGCCGATGGAATCTGTCTGCCTTCAGGATCGAACTTGTCTGCCAAAGATCTGGCACGGGTGGCTGAAGGCGTTGCATCCAATTTCAAGGCATAGCAGTGCCGGGATAGCGGGTCATTGCGTAGCTGGCGTAGGAAGCAACGTGGCCGCTACCAGGACCGTACACATTTATCGCTGAACTTCCGCGCAATTAAAAAAGTGCCACGCTAATTTTCAATGAGGTTAACGTTTTATTCGGTAAGTACAAGAAGAACCTGCCTGTGTTGAAAAATATTTGTCATTTTTTCCCTAATCGGGTTACATATAGTTGAAGCACAGAATCAATTTCAACTATTTACCTTAATTTCTATTGGTAGGTAACTTTTTCATTACTTTTGCTTATAACCACAATTCGGCGCCAATGATAAGAGGGATATTTACAGTATTTTTTTGTGTATTGACTGCTTCGATGTTCGGGCAGACTTATCCGCCGGTCGATGGCGTTACGGATGGTGACTACTATACGGGACAATCGGGTGTATGGTCTAATACTGCAGTTTGGTATCGGTGGAATGGCACTGCTTGGATCAATCCCGCCACGGCGGCCCCAGCCAACTCTAACGCGGCAGCGATCACCATTGGGAACGGACATACAATTACCTTAGGTGCAGCTGCAACGATCGACCAGGCGGTCATTGAAGTTGGGGGCCAGATTCGTACGTCGACGTTCGTTTTGACGGTTGCTAACGGCGCCGGGGACGACCTAACGGTAAATGGCTCTTTGCAGGTAGATGGTGGCGGCACGATGAGGCTGGCGGCTTCTCAGACGGTTATCCGCGTAAATGGGTCAATCGCTAATGTTGGCACTGTGGCAAATTCAAGCGCCACGCGTTTATTCTTCAATGCCGGCTCAACTTATGACCATCAATTTTCATCTCCGTCAGGGAATATACCAAGTGCTTCGTGGAACGCGACATCTACCTGTCGGGTCACCGGAGATCTTGCAGACTCACCAAGCAATCTCGATCAAACCTTTGGTAATTTTATTTGGGATACTCCGGTTCTTCAAGCGGGGAGTATTGATCTGGACGGTGAGTTATCCAATGTTGCCGGCAACCTAACTATTTCAAACACGGATGTCACAACATTAACGTTCAGTGGTTCTTCGCCCTCGACGCTTACCATTGGTGGTAATCTGACACTTGGCGCGGGCGCTAAGGCGGAATTCACGTCTGAGGCCCAGGTGGACGTAAATGTCGGCGGAAGTTTTAACTTTAGTTCTGATGAGTTCGTAAGTGCTTCTGGGGCGGGGACCGTAAATCTTAGTGTTTCCGGAGACGTAAACTTTAACTCCGGCAGCTTTGAAGTAGGCTTGGGAACCACGAATTTGTCGGTTGGAGGAAGCTTCACAAACTCTGCTACTGCAATCAGCAACACCACGCTCGGTGGTTCTTCCCCGCTGAATCTAACTTTCAATGGTACAGGCGTTAGAACGTATACCTCGACCGTTGTTCCAGCAGTACCTTTGAATTATGCCACTTCCGGAACTGTCAATTTAAACATTGACGCCTCCAGTTTTCTCGCTGGCGCAGGAAGTTTTAATCTCGCTTCCGGCACAACCCTGACCTTACTCTCACTTGATGGTAACGGCGCGCTGCGCAATGGTACAGCCGGAGGAAACATTCGGAATACTGGTGAGCGGATCTACAATGGCACAATTGTTTATGGTGGCGCGGCACTTCAATATATGTCTTCCCAACACCCGGGAGCGGTAGCTACGCGAATAGCCAATTCAGCGGGTGTAAACATGCAGGGAAGCGTAAATTTTACCGGCGTGCTGGATTTGGATGAAGGGTTGCTGACGATAGCAAATTACACACTAACAGTGTCGACGGTGCTTCACAACGGTGGATCTATGGGAGTGAATGGCAACTCCAGCCTCGTTATAAATGGTACGGGTGACTATGGAGATCTGGCGCTTTCCGGAACGGTTATGCGCAATTTGACGATTAACCGGGCAGGGGAAGGTGTTGTTAACCAAGCCACTTCGGACCTTCGGATTGCCGGAACGGTCAACCTCACTGCCGGGCAATTAGCCTTAGCTGCTAATACAATAACCAGACTAAACGGACCTTTCAATGTCACGGGCGGAACGATGTCTGCAGTTAGTGGCAGCCAGCTTTTAATCGGGGGATCGGGCGCAATGCCTTCATCTGTTTTTATGACGGGTGCCCTTAACAGGCTGACTATGAACCGCGCTTCCACAACCCTGAATCTTTCGAATGCTGCTCCTGATTATTTGGATGTCTCCAATCTTAGCCTGACGAACGGTATCGTAAACAATGCAGGTGGTCTGCGGATTGCAAATGGTGGTTTGGTTACCAGGATTAATGGATCGTTTGCTTCAGCGGTCGGTGCCGTCGGAGTTTATGATTTAACTTACGGAAATTTTTCAGCTGGTACGCTCACACCTGGTTTTGAAATGCCAACGCCACCTTCCGTGGCCCTGCGTGCCTTAACGGTTAATAACACAAGTGCAGGAACACCTACCTTATCACTAACCGGTCCGGTGGATGCTGCAGGAACTATCAGGGTAAGAGATGGAGTACTTGCCAGCAACGACTTTGCCATCAGTACTGGCGGGAACTTCACGGTTGACACGGCAGGTTTATTTGAACCTGGACTCACTACGCTCACTTTTGATGGAGCTGTCACTCAATCATTATCCGCTCCAGAAGTTTTAACAATGACAAATATAGTAATCGATAAGAGCGCCGCATCCAATTTCACCTTGAGCTCGCGGCTGGACATTACCAATAGCTTCGCAATCATCAACACAGCTTCTACCGCGAACGTAGGAAACGACCGGCTCAGATTGATGTCTAGTGACACGGCTACAGCATATGTTCCCGAACTTGTTGCGGGCGCAGTAGTGAACGGGCAGGTGATTGTGCAACGGCAGTTACCAAATCCGGCAGGTATTCGTGCGTATCGGTACATTGCGCCTTCTGTAACCGGTTCAACGGTAGCAGACTGGCAGGCTGAATTTCCGGTTACGGGCCCGTTCGCAAATCCGTCCACGGGAACGTACAACGGCACGAAACTAGCATCCGCAAATCCATCGCTATTTTATTACGATCCGCTTCTCGTCACTGGTAGCGACGACCTGCTTGCAGGCTATGTTAATTACCCAACATCCGGAAATTCCTCGGCCGCATCCCTGACCCTAGGGAGAGGCTATGCAGCGTTTATTAGATCAACGACTGTGCCTTCAACTTATGACACGCGCGGGAGAATTGGCCAGGGCGATGTGTCCGTCGTAGTAGGGAGGAATACCGCTGAAAACGGCGGCTGGAATCTGGTCGGCAATCCTTATCCTGCCCCTATCGATTGGGATTTGGTTGCCCCGGCAAGCTCAGAAATACTTGATGCGATTTACTTCACCGACAATACAGAAAATTCAGGAACTCTGAAGGTTAGCTATATCGACGGGGTAGCAGTTCCCGAATCGTTTAATGGACAAATTGCCGCGGGCCAGGCGTTTTGGGTTAGGGCGGCGACGGCCGGTGTTAATGGTTCTATCAACTTTCGTGAGAGTCAGAAGGTTTCAGGACAAACGCAGTTCTATCGAGAAGGCGATATCTCCGACTTGTTAAGAATTGTCATGAAGAAAGGATCAGCCCATGATGAGATCGCCATACGCCTGCACGATGATGCCACGAGCGCGTTTGATTCTGAATTTGATGCTTATAAGTTCGATGCGACGGGACTCAATATATCGTCATTAACAAGTAATAATGACAGGCTTTCCATCAACTCGGTTGGCGGCAGTCAATGCGATAATAATGTAGCTTTGTTCATCGATGGAGGCACGAACGGAACTTACAGCCTTGAATTTACGGGTGCAGGCACGTTCTCTGCAGACCTTCAACTTTATTTAAACGATAAAGTCGAAAACAAGAAGGTTTCGCTGTTGTCGACATCCTCATACACGTTTACTGTGACGGATGCTGTGAAACTAAAAGATCGTTTTGAGATAGTATTTGAAGGCCCGTCCATTACCGCAGATATTGCGGTAAAGGCGGAGGCCACTTGCGACGACAATAGTATGGGATTACTGACGTTACAAGATACACAGGCCGATGTAAAATACACGGCTATGTGGAACGGTAACGCGGTGTCAGCTGAATTGTCCGGCACTGGCGGAGAATTAATAATGCCTATCGTAGCGGGTGGATTGCCGGAAGGAGAAAATGAGATTACAATCTCAGCGAAGAGGGCTACTTGCGCTCCGCTCGTATTGACAAACAAAGCAACGTTATCAGTCGTGAATAAACCAACGATAACCAGTGCGAAAGACGGAACATCCTGTCCAGAGAACCCGGTTACCCTTTCGGCAAGCGCAGTGGGAACGACTACCTTTAACTGGTATGAGTCAGAAAATGCTGCTGCGCCGATAACAGGCCAGCATTCCGGGGAATTCACAACACCATCACTAAATAAGACAAAAACTTATTACGTGGCCGCAGTCAATAGTTTGGGCTGCGAAAGCCTTAGATTGCCTGTGACGGCAAATATTACAAACCTCGACCCGGTAAGCATTTCTGCGGAAGGATATGTGCTCTCATCCAGCTATTCGCAGGGAAATCAATGGTATCTTGATGGCGTAAAGATTGATGGAGCCAATACGCAAACTATAGAAGCTATTGTATCCGGTGTATACACAGTAAAGGTTTCCACCAATGACTGTACGCTTACCAGTGAAGGGCGTGAGATGCTGGTGACAGGTGTGGACGAGTACGCGGGCGACATGATCATCATTTATCCAAATCCAACGGCGGATAATGTTACTATCACGGTGAAGTCTGCCAACCAGTCTATACTTGCAAGGTTGATTCATCCATCGGGAATCGAAGTGGGCTCTGTTCTGCTATCAGGTGATAAAATAAAATCCGGAGAACTTAACTTGAACTCTTTGCCGGATGGCGTATACCTAATCCGTGTGCAGGAGGGAAATAAATTGTTCACAAAAAAGCTATCCAAGATAAAATGACAGGCGTAAGAAAATTTGTATTGGTAATGCTCTTCTCGCTAAGTTTGCATGTAGTCGATGCGCAGCCACCGAATCCTCAGGGCAATCCTGACCCTGTGCCCATCACCGGCCTGGAAATATTAGTGGTCGGCGGCGCTACATATGGGATCGCCCAGTTGAGACGGAAGAGAAACTCAAAGAAAGCCGAAATGTGATCAGAGAACTATTCTCAAAACTTACGGTACTTCCGCGGGCTGCCGTCATTTTAATCGATCAGGTATTGATCGTCTTTTCAGTAGGACTGGCCTTTCTGCTCCGATTTAATTTCAATCTTGCCGAGATCAGAAATTTTGATCCGGCTATGGCCACGGCCTTGTGTATGGCATCCGCCATCCTTGCCACCGCCGTGACGAAAAGCTATGCTGGTATTGTACGATATACTGGTATTCAGGATGGATTGAGAATTGTAGGGACAGAGCTATTGACGTTAGTATTGGTTATAATTTTTAACCTGGCGTACTACTATAATTTTCAGCGCAACATTATCCCTTACTCCGTCGTCTTCATTTCCTTTTTTATTTCGTCACTGTTATTGTACCAATACCGGCTGCTGGTAAAAAACATTTTTGCATATATAAAATCCGACACAAAGGATAGTATACCCGTTGTCATCTTCGGCGCCGGTGTCGCAGGCTTTCTCACAAAACAAGCGATGGAGGCGGATGTTTCAAGTCTGTATCGCCTTGTCGCCTTTCTGGATGATGACGTCAAAAAAAACAACAAGGAAATTAACGGAACGAGGATATACAGTTCTGATCGTTTGGGCGAGCTTGCTAAAAAGCACAAAGTGAGACAGTTGGTTATCGCAACGAAAAGTCTCTCCATAGAACGGAAAAACGAGATCGTTGACCAAGCATTACAGTACCACATTAAAGTGAGTTATGTTCCCTCTTTCGAAAAATGGCTTCGGAATGAATTTGACATCAAGCAGATCCGGGATATCAACATCGAAGACCTGCTCGGCCGGGAAGTAATAAGCCTTGATAATCAGGAGATCGGAAAGCAGATTCAGGGAAAGGTTATCTGCATCACAGGCGCGGCAGGATCCATCGGTTCCGAACTCGCACGCCAGGCGTTGACTTACCGTCCTGCCACACTTTTGTTGATAGATCAGGCGGAGTCACCGCTGTATCAGATCGAACGCGAGTTACATTCTCGCAACCAACAGACCGATCTTGTGGTTTTCGTTGCTGATATATGCAATAAGCCAAGGATCAATAACATCTTCCGCGACTTCAAGCCGGAGATCGTTTTCCACGCGGCAGCCTACAAGCACGTGCC
>JANNPM010000468.1:0-5828 GCA_031400145.1 Chryseolinea sp.
TGCGTGATTTTCTCCGGTTTATCCTTCTTAAAGACATGCACTTCCTTTGCCATGGGCATCCAGCCAATAAAATCTGGGTAATCGCTGGGTATGATCACGACAGCGTTGTGTCCCTTCTTTTTCAGGTAGCGCAGCAGCCCCAGTGAGGAGCCTAGTGCATCTGCATCCGGGTTAAAGTGGGTCAAAATGACCATCTTACGCGGATGAAGAAGATAACTTTTAAAAGCCTCTAGGTTTTGCATTAACGCTGGCTAAAAAACAAAGCGCAAAAATGATGATTTTAACCCATTTTCAATAATTGTGATCCGGATAGTTGACGTTCTTACAACGCACAGCAATTTATTTCGGGGTTCTATGTGCGCTTTCCTCAGATGTAGTATTTTTATGCCCATTTGTTCCAGGGTTACCAAACTTAAGCTCAAGATAAAATTAGTTTATGGCAGGAAATATAACGTTCACAATGCTCAAGCCAGACGCTGTCAGCGCTGGAAATTCCGGCGCGATCATCAGGTTGATAGAAGAGGCAGGATTTCGTATTGTGGCGATGAAAAAAACTCAGCTTTCCCATGCGAAGGCCGGTGAGTTCTACGCTGTTCACAAAGAGCGGCCATTTTACAAAGACCTTTGTGCTTATATGTCCTCTGGTTCAATTATTCCCATAATACTTGAAAAGGACAATGCCGTAGAAAATTTCAGGAAGTTAATCGGCGCCACAGACCCCACTAAGGCAGCAGAAGGAACAATCCGCAAGCTGTTTGCAACATCAATCGAAGCAAATGCTATTCACGGTTCCGACAGTGATGAAAACGCTGCTATCGAGGGAAGCTTTTTCTTTTCGAGCCTGGAGCGGTATTGAAAAAAGCTTCAAGCTACAAGCCTGCGGGCAGCAACAGAGCGTAGTCACTTTGCTTAAAGCAAGACTTCAGCAATGCCGTCCAGTATAGCTTGCAGCTTTTCTTCACCTAAGTTCCGGCAAAACAAAATCATCCAGTGCGCTAGGTTCCAGCATCAGCGCTTCAATTTCTTCTGCTTTTCGCGGAGCCAGCGTCGACAAGTGTTCATAACCTTTCTTTGTAACGAGAAAATCGTCTTCGATCCGGACCGCAATACCCCACCATTTCCGATCGCATTTCGAATTTTCGGGTATGTAGATTCCTGGCTCGATGGTAATAACCATGTTCTCCTGAAGCAGGTCATAATTGCCTTTGTCGTGTACATCCAGCCCTATGTGGTGACAGCAATCATGGGGATAATACGCGTTCTTTTCATTCTCATTTGCAATGATGCCAAGCTTTGCCAGGCCCTGGTTTACAACGGTCCTGGTAGCAGCGGTAAGGTCCTTGAAGCTCACGCCCTCTTTGCATATCTTCATTGCAGCTTCCTGCGATTGCAAAACCAGCTCATAGATAATTTTTTGCTCAGGAGAAAAGCGTCCTGAAACCGGGATAGTTCGGGTAATGTCGGCAGTATAGCCGCGGTACTCTGCTCCAAGATCCATCAGGATAAGTTCCGATGATGTCACTGCTGGTTTGTCATTCTCGCCATAGTGAAGGATGCATCCATTCTGACCGGCGCCGACGATAGAGGGGTAGCCTAGTTCCTCTGCCTGATATTTCTTGTAAACAAATTCATGAATGCCCTGGATCTCACGTTCTGACATGCCCGGCTTGATCGCTTTCATAACTTCGCGTTGGGCGGCGCATGATATGTTCACGGCCTTTCGTATAAGCGCCAGTTCCTCGGTTGTTTTTATTCCCCTCAGATTGTTCATGATTCCATCAAGGGCAGCCGTATTTAAATTGTTCTTTTCAGGTTCACGCTGCAGCTCCAGTCCGGGCCTGGTATTTGGATAGTTGACACTTATCTTGAATTGCTCAATCAGGTCATACAAATCAGCGGAGTCAGCGGGATTGTCTCTTACGTCATGCTGAAATTCGAAAAAGAGGACGGAGCTGAATTTAGAAAAGTCAACGTTGTATTTTTTGAAAGATGTGTTGTCAAAGGATTGAAGAAATCCGAGGTTATGCTTTACACCTGCACTGCCAAGCCTTTTGCCCGTCCACATTTCCCGGGCCTCATCCCGTGGTCTGACAAAAATAATCTCATTGTACGACGAACCATTTGCAGCTTTCTGCTTGTCCTTGAAAACCATCAGTAAGGCATCAGGTTCACGATATCCGGTCAAATAGTAAAAGTCAGGATCCTGATGATAGGTATAATCGACATCGTTGGCTCGGTTGCGTACTGCGTTAGCAAAAAAAACCGCCACAGAATTGGGTGGCAGGCTCTCACGCAGTTTCTCCCGCCTAACCTTGTGAAAATCGGCGGAAAGGAAGTCGTTCGATTGAGCATAGCTCGTCGCCGACAACAGTAAAAGACTCAACACCAGGCAGTATCTCATGTTCGGAATTTAAGTCCTAAAAATGGTGAAAATTCATAAAATTACACCGGAGGATTATGCGGCCTTAGATTTAACGAAAAATCTCTACCGGTTTACATTTCCTCAAGTTCGCGCTAAATATCTTCTAGTAAGAAGTCCCTCCCCTTCCCATACGCTATGAGCTCTTTCAGTCGAAATCGTTCAAGGGTATGAATATCTTTTACTTTGAAGTCACCATTGCCAAGGATCTGCTCAATCACGAACTCATGACTTTCGCCATAGTTGGTCAGACGATATTTCTTTCCAGTGCGCAACACATCAAATGAAAGTCCCGCCATCCTTAAAGACCGTCTTCCTGTTCCACGCCAGGCGGCAGGTATAACCCTGATGCTGTCATGTCCTTTTGTTCCATATCATCTCTATTCAAATAGGCTACCCTGATCCTCGGAACGTTTAAGGAGCGTCTGGTCGATACTCTTTCCGGCCTTGGCTCCAAGCTTTTTAAGATCCTCGACCCTCCTGACAAGGTTGCCGCTTCCAACGGAAAGTTTCTTCATTGCTTCTTCATAGAATTTTCTGGATGAATCCAGGTTACGGCCTAGGGTGATCATGTCTTCTGTGAAACCCACAAACTTATCATACAGATCGCCGGCTTTGCTTGCAATCTCCAACACATGCCGCGTTTGATATTCCTGCTTCCAGGTATTCTTGATTAGCTGCAGGGAGGGGATAAGCAATGTCGGGCTCACAAAAACTATCCGCCTCTCCAGCGCTTCTTCATACAAGGTCTTCTCGCTTTGAATCGCCAGGATATAAGCTGGCTCTATAGGGATGAACATGATCACAAAGTCAGGACTCCTTTCACTTAAGTTCTGATAGTTCTTGTCACCCAGGGACTTCATGTGGACTCGTATAGCGGTGAGGTGGCTCTTTAGATTTACGGCTTTGTCGGCTTCGTTCTCGGCGTTCATAAAATTATTATAAGCCCGCAGGCTCACCTTGGAGTCAATGACAACGTGCTTATTTTCAGGCAACCGGATAATTACATCAGGGCGAAAGCGCCCATCGAGGGTGGTGAACGTTTCCTGAATGAAATATTCCCGATCCTTTTCAAGCCCGGATTTCTCCAGTATGCTTTCCAGTATAAACTCACCCCAGGCACCCTGCATTTTGCTGTCGCCACGAAGGGCGCGGGTAAGATTCTCAGCTTCACGTGTCATTTGAACATTAAGGCGCTGGAGATTTTCTAACTGCTCGCGAAGCGCTGAGCTTCTTGAGATGCTATCCTTATGCGTTTCCTCTACCTTCCTTTCAAAATCGGCAATCTTGTCTCCCAAAGGCTTCAGCAAGTCAAACAGATTTGTCTTGTTTTGGTCTGTAAACTTTTTGGTTTTCTCTTCAAATATTTCGTTGGCCAGGTTCTTGAACTGGTCTGAAAATTTTTCCGTCATTTTCTCAAACTCCTTATTCCGGTCCTGCAGCTTCTCCTGAAGATTGCGGTAATCCGCCTCTGCTGCTGCCAGGTCGTTATTCACCGTGAGCACGTTTTTTCTTTCAACGTCAATTTCCCTTTTCAGTTCCTGCAGTTGTTCAACGATGCCTTTATTCCGCTCGCGTTCAGCGGTGAGTGCAGTAGATGCGTGATGCAGCTCATTCTTAAATCTCGAGGCACGCAATAGCCACCCTACTGCCGTTCCAATGCACAATGAGACGATAATTAAGAGTATCTCCATTAATGCGAAGATACCAAATACAATCAGCGTAGCACAGCCGCACTTTGAAATGGTTTTGATTACGTCATGATTTTAGGCATTCATGTCGCGATTGGATAAATTTGTTGTATCGTCAACTTTGTATGGTAGAGGTTATTAACACAAGTCAGGAAGCCATTGCACTGGAGGATCGGTACGGTGCCCACAACTATCATCCTTTGCAGGTCGTTTTGAGCAAAGGCGAGGGGGTCTTTTTGTGGGACATTGAGGGCAAGCGTTATTACGATTTTCTTTCAGCCTATAGCGCCGTGAACCAGGGACATTGCCATCCGCGAATTATCAACGCGCTTATCGATCAGTCCAGGCAACTCACTTTAACCTCACGTGCTTTTTATAATGATAAGCTCGGGTTGTCGGAAAAATACGTTTGCGAATTGTTCAGATACGATAAAGCGTTGTTCATGAACAGCGGTGCAGAAGCGAATGAGACTGCAATAAAGCTGGCAAGAAAGTGGGGGTACCTGGTAAAGGGGATTCCCGAAAACGCCGCAGTAATCGTTGTTGCAAGTCAGAATTTTCACGGACGTACCACCACGATAATCTCGGCATCATCCGAGCCCTCTGCCCGTGATGGATTTGGTCCCTACACTCCTGGCTTCGACCTGATCCCATACGATGATCGCCTCGCGCTGGAGCAGGCATTGAAAAATCCCAATGTCTGCGCACTGCTGATTGAACCGATCCAGGGCGAAGCAGGGGTAAACATTCCTGCGCCGGGTTATCTGAAAGCTGCCAGAGAAATTTGCAGTGAGTATAATGTCTTGCTGCTCGCCGACGAGATACAAACCGGTATCGCGCGAACGGGAAAAATGCTTGCCTGCGACCATGAGGACGTGCGGCCCGACATCCTTATCCTGGGTAAGGCATTGTCGGGTGGCGTGTTACCCGTTTCGCTGGTACTGGCCGACGATGAAGTAATGCTTATCATCAAGCCTGGCGAGCATGGCTCCACCTTTGGAGGCAATCCGTTGGCAGCAGCTGTTTGCATGGCGGCGCTTCAGGTGGTTAAAGACGAGAAACTTGCCGAGAACGCCGAGAGGCTGGGTATCATCTTTCGTCAGAGAATGGAAAGTCTGCTGGGCCGGACACCGATGATCACGAATGTCAGAGGCAAAGGATTGTTGAATGCAATAGTCATTAATGATGCCCAGGATAGTTCCACTGCGTGGGATGTTTGTATCCGGCTTATGGAGCAGGGACTGCTTGCAAAACCAACCCACGGAAATATCATTCGTCTGGCGCCTCCCCTGGTCATTACGGAAGAGCAAATTCATGAATGCTGCGATATCCTCGAGAATGTGTTTCTTACTTTCACAAGATGATGCCAAGCTTCATCAGGTCGGTCTTTAGCTGACCGGGAGATTGGAAATGAATTGTATTAAGACCCACCGCCTTACCTCCTTCAATATTTTTGTAATTGTCGTCAATGAACACGGCATGCTCAGGCCTTATTTGATAACGGTTGAAGAGGATATGATAGAAATCGGGGTACGGTTTCCGGGTTTTCTCCATTCCTGAAACAACGATGCCTTCGAACCAGTGAAGAAAATCGAACGTATTCAGCGCCCATGGAAAGGTTTCCGCGGACCAGTTAGTAAGAGCATATAAACGATGCCCGGGCTTTTCCTTGAAGTGACGGAGAATTTCCACCGTTTCGTGGACAGGGCCGGTAATGG
>JANNPM010000484.1:0-5959 GCA_031400145.1 Chryseolinea sp.
CAACAAAGTTGTGCACTTTGGTTGCCATTTTCTGTGCACTTTGGTTGCCGAATGTTGTGCACTCCTAATTGCCAAAAACTGTGCATTCCTGATTACCGATTACACTAACAACCCTGTCTGTCGAGGCAAGCCCAAACGCAGCAAAGCGCACAACTTATTGCGGGCACTCACTAAACATCAACAGGCTGTTCTGGCTTTTGTAAGCAAACCTTTTTTTTCACCTAGAAATACCTTGAACCCGTTTTCCGTTGGGAATACAACACGTAGACGCTTGTGTTCTTTAAGATGCGTCCCAAGGATATTCTCGACTGATGCCCGATGTTACGAACAAAACAAAAATCCAATTCCTTTGCACTCATTAGTCACAACAACCGAGTCCACTCTTGCTGCTAATTTATAGTTTTAAGACTTTTAATGTAATTATGAACATCGTTGTCAATGGCATTGTCTGTTGTAATTACCAATCTTACAAGGGCAGCAGTAAACAGGATTATAATTGCCATCAATGTCCACCTTTTCATACTCCGGCGTCTGTTTGTCTGACGATAATACATTAGTTAGTAAACCCATTGTCAGAAATAATTGGCCGCAGTCGAAATTAAGAAAACAAAACTTCAAGTCTACACTTCACCCCAAGCTGGCATAAACATTTTTTTATAGGCTGTGTTTCTTTCATTTATCATAGTTTAACTTTCGAAGCATCTTACTTTTCACATATTTCTTTCAACTTGTCGAGTGCTTTTGGGTAGGTCTGGTTCATATAACCTAAAAAATTTTCTGTGGTGTCTAAGTCAACGGTAATGGTTGTAGTCCCATTGTTTTCCTCGAACGTATAGTTTTCAAATGCATTTGCCCATTTTTCCACTTCTGGTCCTTCTGTAATTTCCTTGTCGGCTTTTAAAAGGCCATAATGTTGAATCGAAACAAATCGGTCGGGAATGTTTTCAGCTATCTTGGAAACCATACCTCCCTTTTCTCCTTTATCATCTACTCCAATAAATAGAATTTTATTTCCCTTGTCCCAACTTCCTTCATAGGTAGATGTTGGGTTAAACAAAGAAGTCCATTGCTCATAAGTTGATTTACTGTTAATGCCAAGCATAAAATCATATATCTTGGTCACAGGTGCATTGATGCTTACTTTGAATTGTAACTTTTTCATAATTCCAATATTTGTTTAAATTAATCTTTCGAGTTGTTGCTTTCCATCATTAGCAGTCGTTTAACATAGCCCACAACGTTAGTATTTACGATCGGGCGGGAGTTTGAAACTGCGTCCTGTCCCCTATACGAAGCGGAATAAAGATAAGAAAACTTTGAACCACACGTCCCCCGCCTGGTGCAAATACATTGTTGTGGGTAGTTGGCCACCCTAATCATTTTTTTCTTTCATGCAATCACGATAACCACTTTCATCAAATACAGTTTGAATATCCATCTTATAAACCTTCTCATAATAGAAACAACATTAAGCTGCATATTTTGTCGACTCCGACCTGAAATTATTCTATATGTAAATACTATTATGAGACGTCTTTTAAATCGTAAACTACACCCCGCCATTTCATAAACCTGTTGTTAGCGGCATGTGTTTTCTCTGCCCACGAGATTTTACTTTTGATTTTTGAAATGGCAGTTTCTTACCAGTCGCCTTGTAATAAGCAATTATCTCACTTATTCTTTTTCTATCTTCAGTTGTCAACGGTGTTGGATCAACTATAAAGTCAACTCCTACTGGTTCTTTAATGTGTCCCATGTTCTTAATTTCTTAACAAGCATATTCCAGATGATCACGGCCAGTTTTCTAGCCGTAGCACTAATGGCTACTGTTCTACCTTTTCGGTAGGCTACCCGTTTATAGAAGTCAGATAGATGTGTATCCTTCAATCCTCCAATGACATTGGCCACATTTCGAAACGCAATTTTAAGGCGATTACTTCCTTGGGTGTTTTTGAACTCGGTAGCTTACCACCACTTATTTTGTTATTCGGTGCTAAGCGTAACCAAGAAGTAAACTGTTTGGCCGTTTCAAATTTCTGAAAACCATCTGGGCCAACCTCACTGATAATGGAAAGTATGGTAGCATGACTGAGTCCTTCAATTTTCATCCGGTCAACTCCACCAAAATATTGAAAGGATGCCTGGTTCATTTCTATTCCCTTAAGAGCATTCTTGTTTAGGCGCTTGTGCTTCTTATCATCGGTTCTCAGTTTCTTCTTTTCCGGATCAGTGTTAATTTTATTTTTCAGGAACAAACTAATTTGCTTGTCGCAATCCGATACTCTCTTTTGATAGAAATTGTACGACTTAAATTCCTGCTTCAACCCAAACAGATAGTCAGCGCGGTTATCTCCTGTGAGAGCTTTAGCAATCTCTTCTTCGGAAACTGGACTTGGTTCAAGACACACACGTTTGTGCATGAGCAGTGGCGGGAATTCGAAGTCGAAACTGTCCCACGAAACCAAACGTGATTTGAAAAACTAAACTACAAATTTACAATGAACCCCGCCATTGCTTATGCACTTTGTTATGCACAAGGCTTTATTGACGTCTCTACTTTACGTCTTTTAAAGTACTCAATGATTTCATCTTTCGTCATCTTTGATAACTTGTCGCTCAGTTGATCGCGTTGCTGTCTCATGAATTTAACAGCATCAAATTGTTTTTCAATCGTCTTCATATTTTTCAAATTCTCTTGGTGAACGTATCTCTATTTGTCTATACCCATTCTTTATGTTAATCGAGTTGTACCCACGTATTCGCTGCACATTGACAATATGCTTGAAATTCCAACTTACTAGAAAGTCAGCTCGATTTATTGTTGCTAATGCAATATGTAGGCAGTCAGCATAACTAGTCTGTCCAACTACTTTTTGTGTTATGTATTCAGTCGCCAGGTCAACGGCTTCGTCCGTAGTGTCAAGGAATTCAGTCGAATCAGTTTTGATGCCTTTTACCAATTCTTTCACCTTGTCAGGAGCGTTCTCAAGCTCGTCCTGAGTTACTGACGAAAATAGTAAAATGAACTCATTGTTTTTAAGTCTGTCAAATAGGGGAATTGTATGATCGGAAAACTCCTCGTCAAAGTAACCGCCAAATACAGATGTGTCAATATATATTCTTTGTTTCACTGTTCGAATTTACTAAAAATAGTCGGCTTTCGAAGTGCGTCATCGTCCCACGTTGGTGAAAGAAATTAAGAAAACGAAAACTGCAAACCTACACGTCACTCCAAGCTGGCATAAACATTTTGTTATAGCCATTGCGCTTCTTCAAAGGTTTCTCTAATTGCAGCATTCAAAGGGCTTTCAAATGGATCAAGTTTACCGCCTACGGGAGGTTCTCTAAGTCTTTTTAAAAGCAAACAGTTGTTATCGTTGCGCAAAATGCAAAGTGTCGCTGTCCGCTTTAGTCCAAATGGTACTTTGTTCATTTCTATTTTAGTTAATTTTCTTGGTTAGAAATTTTCTTGGTTTCAATTTCGTTAAAATACTCCATCACTTTTTTTTCGGTTTCGCTTTGCAAAACAGTATCCTTTTGAAATAGGAAAAGTCTTAAGCTTTTATAAAGATCTATTGAGTTTTTTAAACTAGTTAGTAAGGATTGCCTTGTATAGTTAGGCAGGGTAAGTTTGAGATGGTTGAAATCGCTGATGTCTATTTGCGTCTCTACTTTTCTTACACCACGAGGCGAATTACCATTTTTTATATGCAATAGAGGGCCTAAAACAACCATTCTTATAAACCCCAAAAAATCATATGCTTCTATAAGCTCCCCGCGTCCAATTTTCAATAATGCGTAATGTATCCAAATCCAAAACCGATCCTCAATCCATTGAAAGTCAAGTTTTGGGCACTCGGACTTTGTTGATGAAATTACTTTCTCTAAGGCCTTGTTAGGATCATATAAGATAATTGGATCTTCAATTCTCTTTTCAAACTCGTCTAGGGTTAGGAATTTAATATCAACATGTAGCAATGGCTTGTCATAAAGACAGATAAGAACTCGTCTTTCTCCAACGTGCTCTCCTGTGAAACCATTTAGATAGCTGCCAAAAGATTTCGCGTAGTCAACCATTTTTTTAACATCTGGAGCCACTTTGTCTACCGTCACAAGAATTAGATCAACATCCGAAAACTCATCAATCTCGTTTGTGATGAATGAACCTGCGACTGCAAGTCCAACTACATTTTTGTCGCCTTGTATTTTCCCGACAACCTTCTTAATAAATTCTTTTTGCTTCATTATGTATTGCCAAAATCGACTTTACGACTTGGGCAATTATCGTATTTACGGAAAATGGGTTAGCGGGTTACAAATACTTCAAAATTTTTTGAAGTATTTGTACGGAATGTCCAACTTCCAATAGTTTGAATGTCGACTTAACTGATTTACTGATTTTATTAAGTAGTTGTCTTTGAAGTTATTCACTTGTCAGGGTGGAAAATCTTTATTGGTAAAAAGTCTCTGATAGATGGCTTCATCCTCCGCCACATGCAAACGACCTTGAGGGTATACCCACAGTACAGGATGTCGCCGACCAACTCCATGTTTCGCCTCGATACCTGACAGACATGCTTAAGTCAGCAAAGTCAGAGACCATCAGCAAATCGTAGTTTGCTGTAAGGATGCGACAACATGATTGCAAAAGCAGCGTAACTGACTTAAAATCGATTGATTACAATGCAATCAGGGGAAATGGTACCATAGCTTGCTGCGAGAGTGGGCGGACTCCATTTAGAATTCCTGAACGGTGTATGTGGACCCTGACTTGACGATCGTTAGGGCTGTGACTTCGCGCGACTCGTCACCGGCTACAAAATTACTGTTGAACGTGTATGGTTTAGAAGTAGTTATCCCATTGACCGTCGCGGTATAAGTGACATCCTCTGATGTTTCGTACAGGAGAATGGAAACTGTATAGGTTCCGTCGGCATACAAGTCCGGATCAAATTCAATCCGTTCAAAGCTGCTGCCTGCCTCGCTGGAAAGAACAACTTTTCCGCCTTTGTAAACAAACAGGTCTAGGTCTGTATCAGTCAGCGCGTCATTCACAGTTCCTCCCGTGCTCCAATCCAGGTCGATCTTGATCCCGGTATCGTCATTGATAACATTGACAGGAGTTTCATCCTCGTCAGAACTACAACCGCTCAGCAATACAACTGTCATCATCATTGATCCAAGAATGTTTCTGTAAAATTTCTTCATACTGTTATTTATTAATTGAATTATAATGTTTGTTTCTGACGTCACAAAAATCAATACTCTGACCGATTCAACGGAGACGATTATCTTTCCAGACTTACGCAGGTAATGAATTCTGCCTTTTTTGAAAACATCAATGCAACGAAAGGCTTTGATAAAAAGGTAACCGCCTTTGGCGAAAAATATTTTTATTCGGTAACATTTCTTGTGTTTCACAACAGTAATCCTATGCTTGTAACAAATCCGGTTGTTTTAATGAAAATGATTTTTTCCGGGCTGCTACTTTTACCCACAAAACAACACACTTATGAAAAAACTTTTAGTATGCACAAGCTTCGTTATGTTAACGCTTGCTTCCTTTGCGCAGAAAGTTGATCTGGACAAGTTCAATTTTACTTTTGCGTACCGCGACCTGCCTCGCGTTCCTCAGAGTCCTGAATACAATACGTTCTCCGTCAGCGTCAATGCCTCCGCAGATTTACGTTCGAATTACGGCGATCAGGGGATTCAAAACGCGGTCAATATTCAAGGCTGGAAACGAATTCAGGGTAACAACGGTCATTTGATTGTTGATGTCTCTTTGGGCGACCTGATGATTAACTCTTCCCAGATTACCGAACGAGTAGATGTTCAGAAAGACAAAGACGGTAAGGAAACCAGTAGAAAATATTACTATAAGGCCGAAGCCAGCTATACCTGGTCGGGTAAGGCAACCGTTAAGGATTTCAAACAAACGCCTGCGGGCTCCAGAGGC
>JANNPM010000493.1:0-5880 GCA_031400145.1 Chryseolinea sp.
TTATCAAGACGCACTTCACCTTCAAAAAAACGTCAATCTTTTCCTCACCAACTTTTTCTTTTTTCAATTGAAAAAGAAAAAAGGTATTTTAGGGTCTGTAACGTTCTTTGAGATGATTTAATTTTTGGGGTTCCAACAACTTTGGAGAGAGCAAAAAAAGTTGTGGTAGGCTGTATTATTATGGTGCACGGTATTATGATGCGAGGACGAGTGTGTGGATGAGTGTTGATCCATTGGCGGAGAAATATCCGGCATGGAGTCCATTTTCCTATACGGGAAATAACCCGATAAATGCAATTGACCCGGACGGAAAAAAAATAATTTTTATTAATGGCAAAATAGGCGGAGGGTCTCCACCTGCAGGTGAACCATATTGGAATGGTAAGAATAGTTCGTTTGTCAAGGGAGCAAAATCATACTACAATGACAATAAAACACATTTCACCAGTAAAGATTACGGCCTTCTTTCTTCCGCAAAGCAAAGATCTAAGGATGGATACGCATACGCTAAGGCAAATTTTGCTGCACTAACAGGTGATTTAGCAGATGGAGAAACATTCAAGCTTGTTACCCACAGTATGGGTGCAGCATATGGGGAGGGTATAGCAAAGTACTTGCAAGAAAAAGGCTTTACTGTTGAGAGTATAGTTCATGTTAACCCGTATCAGGCAGAGGACATCACTACGTTAAATCCTAACTCTAATTTAACCGAAACAATAGACTATCAACAAACAGATGATTGGGTCATTAATGATCTTCCGACTGGAAGCCCAGGGGACATTAAAGGGGCAGATTTTAAAGTACGTGAAAAATCTGGGGATGACGATTGGACAAGTCGTCATAGAAGTCCTATTGATCAACAAGGTGGTGATTTCTGGAAAAATTTAGACACAAAGAAATTACAGTTTAGTCCCGTTGACTCTCCAATTAAAACACCAGGCAATCCTAATTCGTTATCTCCAACCCCCAATGAAGGTTAATATGAAAAGGATATTTTTATTAATAATGCTTATTGTGTCAATTTGGACTATGCTACTTAGGGCCTACGAAGTAATCTTTAGCTTAGGCTTGCAAACAGAATCGTCTTGGGAATTTTGGAATGTGTTGATTTATCATGTTCCAAATTTTTTATCAGTATTATTTTGTGGAGTTGTAGCGTTTTCTTTCGGAAAGAAACTTTTTGCCAGTTAATAACCCTAAGCTGGCGCACGCGTGCCGCGTGTGCCGAGAGTAAAAGAGAAAGAAGCCTGGTTAATAGCCGTGCTTTTAGTAAGAGGCTAAAAGCGTTCTTTGCTTAATGAATAGATGCCAATGGAAACCAGACAGGCTTTAAGGATGATAAGACCGCCCCAAGCTGGCGCGCGTGTGCCACGCGTGCCGCGAGTAAAAGAAGAAGCCTGGTTAGTAGCCGGGCTTTTGCTTATCTCTTCTTCCAATTGTCAGGGTCTTGTGAAGTATGGAAGACAGCCCGCACCGTTAGGGTTTTATCTGTTTCATGGATGGTGAAATGAATCATGTACGGATACTTTTTGACAGGCAGACAATGCACCTGATCATAGTGCACCTGAAAGAAGGGATTTTTTTCAAGAGCACCCAAGTGTTGGTTTAGTGCAGCTTCAAACTTTTCGCCAAGGCCGATCAGTTGTTCATCATAATAGTCAATAGCGTTTTGGATGTCCTGTAAGGCCACCGGTTCGATGATGATGCTGAAGGCCATCAGGGTTTACTTTTAAAGCGAAGCTGTTTGCGGGCTTCGTGCCAAGGGATAAGTTCTTCCGGTTTTGAGTTCAGTATGCGCCCCCTTACAATGGCTTTATGTTCTTCAGGAATTTCAGGGATGTCCAGTTCTTGCGTCTTTTCCAAGCCGAGGTTTTGGAGAAGTTCCATGAAGAACTGGTACTTATTTTCGGGTATGTTCAGGGTTACTTGTTTCATCATCATCAGGCGAATGCCTTTTTAGCTTTTACATTTTGCAATAATCCATCAAGGGCATATAAGATGCAATCTCTGTCCCTGTCCGGTAGTTTACTTAGTTCTTTCAGCCGTTGTAGCATCGTTGGATCCTTAAAAAGTTCATCATCATCATTCTCACCCAAAAGATACCCTACCGTAGTATTGAGTGCCTTGGACATGGCCTTTATCACATCGATGGTAGGCTTGGCCTCATCCCTTTCGTAGCGTCCGATGATGGAGTGGTGTAAATCAATTTCCTGCGCAAGCTTGGATTGAGAGAAGCCCTTGGCCTCTCTACATTCCCTAAGTTTTTTACCGAACGAACTCATAATAAATACACTATTTGCTATAAAAACAGCCGTAGATAGCTGATTTCTGTAAAAATACCATGCGTATAGTGAATAAAAAAATCATATAGTATTTGTATGGAATAGACTAAAGTATATTTTTGTAGCAGATATGCACAACTAATTTTTTTTCATCTGCCGAACATGACCCTCCCCGAAATCAAATCCCATCTCCCCATCCTCCAAGTCCTGGACCATTACAGTTTGAAGCCCAACAAAAACGGAATGTTGAATTGTCCTTTCCATAATGACAAAACCCCGAGCCTTCAGATCTATCCGCAGACCAATACGTTTTGCTGCTTCTCCTCCAACTGCAAAGCGGGTACGGGCGATGTGATCGAGTTCATCCGGTTGATGGAGAAGTGTACCAAACATAAAGCACTGGTAAAAGCAACGAGCATGGCAGGCAACCACACTACCTATATGAACGAAACAAATTTTGCCAAACTCTTCAAAGTGTTTGAAGGGAATTTGAAGAAGAGCGAGAAGGCGCAAGGCTATCTGAAAGGAAGAAATTTAAATCCTGTAGCGTTCGAGGTCGGCTTTAACGGTACAGCGTGGCCACAGATGAAAGAGTGCGTGATCTTCCCACTGAAAGACAAGGATGATAAAATTGTAAGCCTGTACGGAAGAAGCGTGAACGCAAGGGACACGGGAAAGCATTACTACAGCAAAGACCGTAAAGGATTGTATCCAAAGTGGCCAAGCCCCAACACACAAACACTTATTCTTACTGAAAGCATTATCGATGCAGCAACATTAGAATTGGCAGTAAGCAGGGAGCCGTTGGCAGTGCTGGCGTGTTATGGCACGAATGGGTTTACCCAAGATCATGAGCAAGCCGTCAGAGAGCTAAAGCATTTACAAGAGATCATTATCTTTTTTGATGGCGATGCAGCGGGCAGGGCAGGCGCACAACGGTTGGCAGAGAAACTGAAATTAATTTTGAATGGCCGATTATCAATGATCAATTGCCCGGAAGGGGAAGACATCAACAGCCTGGCACAATCACATGAGCGTGAAATCTTCAAACATTTGATCGAACAACGAAAAGGTTTTTCTTTTTCTCCCGATAGCTATCGGGATGAAAAAAGAAACGGTTCAACATCACCGAAGCTCCACATCAACACATCAGCACGTGAACACCTCACATTAGACACCTCAAACCCCGAACTGCTTTATTATCGCAACGGAGTTTTAAATATTACCGTGCTTGGCGGCATACGGATCACGGGCATGGACCGGATGCGCGTGACTTTAAAACTCGAATCAAAAACAAAAGACAATGCCTTGCCCTTGCGCCATAACTTAGATTTATACAACAAAGGACAAGTCGATCAATTAGTGACCCAGGCCACGGAGAGTTTGGAAGTGAGCACACTGGAAGCCACCCACGTTGTGGCAGCGCTTACCGCAGAACTGGAACAGTATCGCGAAAGGAAACTTGAATTATTAAAACCAAAGAGAGAAGAAAAAAAACAACTAAGCGAAACAGAGAAACGCGAAGCGCTTGACTATCTGAAAAGCAAAGACCTGTTAAAACAAACTGCACAAGACATTACCAGAAGCGGAATCGTAGGAGAAAAAATCAACAGCGTGATCGCCTATCTGACCTACACCAGTCGCAAGCGCGAAAAGCCCTTGCACCTGATGTGCCTGGGTGCGAGCGGCACGGGCAAAACGTATTTACAGGAAAAAATATCGCAGCTGATACCCGAAGAAGATAAGCTGGAGATTACCACCTTAAGCGAAAATGCTTTTTACTACTTCGGGCAGGAAGAACTCAAGCAAAAACTGATTTTGATTGAAGACCTGGACGGGGCGGGCGATGTGCTTCGCACCTGGTAAACCTGCGGGTTGCATAAGCACATTATGTAAAATAGCCCCGCACGGTCTCGCCTCAGGCGAGATTGTGCGCTTACTCGCTCCGCTCAGACAAGGCGCTTGCCACAGGCGTAAGGTGCTTCGCAGTTGTTTTATGCTTAGCGCGCCCCTAGAAAATGTTGTTCTCCAAATGAAGTTTAGTACGGGGGCTTGCAGCATTTTTTTGAAGCTGAAGTGCTGATAAGATTACAGTACTGAACAAAGATTTATCAAGACGCACTTCACCTTCAAAAAAACGTCAATCTTTTCCTCACCAACTTTTTCTTTTTTCAATTGAAAAAGAAAAAAGGTATTTTAGGGTCTGTAACGTTCTTTGAGATGATTTGATTTTTGGGGTTCCAACAACTTTGGAGAGAGCAAAAAAAGTTGTGGTAGGCTGTATTATTACGGTGCACGGTATTATGACAGTAGGACGAGTGTGTGGGTGAGTGTGGATCCGTTGGCGGAGAAGTATCCTGCAATTACACCTTTTGCTTACGTAAACAATAACCCAATAGTGTTTATAGACCCAGATGGAAAAAAGATAGACTTGAGTAACCTGAGTGCTTCTGACAGAAAAGTATATGATGCCATGATTAGTAAATTAAGTAATAGTAAGATTTTTAAGGCTTATTATAAGGCACTTGAGAAATCTGAAACAATGTATTTTATCAAATCTGGATCAGGACATGGAGGATCTGGGTCATATGACGGTAACACAAAAGAGGTTCATTCTACGCAGAATCCTCAGGTTTTGGCTCAAGAATTGTTTCATGCTTATCAAGATGATTTAGGTGTATATACCGATAAGGATCGGTCGGTTCGAGAAGCTGAAGGCGATTTAGTATCTGCGAGTGTAGCCTTCTCTGTAGGAGAGCCAAGTATGAGTTATAGTGACTGGGATCAAGGAATTCAACTTGAATATGTTGATGAGAACCTTGAGTTCGATGAGAAGGTATTATCTCAAGAGTTTGATGAAAACTTTAATAAGGCTGTTGATGCGCGGATAGAATTTTACAAAAAAAGAGAGCAAGAAGATGGTGCGAAAGCTCCGGGAGGATATGTTCAAAAAAATTCCAAAGTGGGTGCACTTGCCTTGAAGACAGTTGTAAGGGAGGTAAAGAATGAAGAAAAGTAATAAATTATGAAACGGCTTATAATGATTATTACGACAATATTACTTTCTTTAGACAGCTACAATTGTGTTAGCCAAGTATGCAAAGAAGTAATAATTAATTCAAAAGATGACTTAGATATTCAACTGAACAACATAATCTCGAAAGAATACCACATTGATCCTGCAACAAATATCAGAATCATTTTTTTATTTAAAATTGATTCATTAGGCGAGATTCATAGTGCTCACATAAGATATAGCCAGAATTTCAATACCAATAAATATTATGCTATCTCTAAATTCATAGAAGAATGTGTTAAGGCTCCTTTTTTATTTAGTTCTTTTAAAGATGATTTTTCAGGCAAATATGTTTTAGTTGATGTTCCATACTTTTCAAAGTAGTTCTTAACCCCTCTGTTGGAGCGCGGTGTGTCGTGAAGGAAACAAGGACGGTAACAAAGATTGAGAAATCTGCAGATGTCACTATTTCCGGGAATCCAAACACTAGCTTAAAAGATGATAAGGGTGCCCCCATTCCTGTCTCCGCAGAGTCTCGCCTCGGACTCGGCGGCATGATAGAACCAAGCAACAATGATCCCC
>JANNPM010000494.1:0-9529 GCA_031400145.1 Chryseolinea sp.
GCTCGTCACATCCTGGGGCTGGAGAAGGTCCCAAGGGTTAGGCTGTTCGCCTATTAAAGTGGCACGCGAGCTGGGTTCAGAACGTCGTGAGACAGTTCGGTCCCTATCTGTGATGGGCGTAGGAAGTTTGAGAGGATCTGACCTTAGTACGAGAGGACCGGGTTGGACCAACCGCTGGTATACCGGTTGTGGCGTCAGCTGCATCGCCGGGTAGCTACGTTGGGATGAGATAAGCGCTGAAAGCATCTAAGCGCGAAACTCACCTCAAGATGAGACTTCCATTAAGGGACGTCAGAGACTATGACGTTGATAGGCTGCAGGTGTAAAGGCAGAAATGTCAAAGCTGAGCAGTACTAATAACCCGAACGCTTCAGAAGTAGATAATTATTACAATACAATTTTATCGAAAGTGTAAACGCAATACTTATGTGCTCGTTAAAACACTCAAGCAGTGCAAGGCTGTTTTCCTCTCTTATACTTTACTATTCTTTCTTCAGCCATGTCTTTAACATATTCAATGGAATAACTTTCCATTAACACCCTTAAGGTGACAATAGCGGCGGGGATCACCTCTTCCCATTCCGAACAGAGCAGTTAAGCCCGCCAGCGCTGATGGTACTGGGATAATACCTGGGAGAGTAAGTCGTTGCCTATCTTTATCAAAAAGCCACGCGTAACACCGTGGCCTTTTTTTTACCCAAATCCCAAAAAACACCCTGTAACAGCATAGAATCTTGAAATTCTTTGCCTTTCCTTTCTCCCTTCCCGTCTCTGCGGTTAATCGCTCCTCTAACCATCAAATCTTCTATCTTTGCCGTTAATTCCACAAACCACTTCGTGAAAAGACAGCCGCTGATCATCACCATTGCAATTCTTGCATCACTCGTCGTCGGATACCTTGTCTATACCAAGATAATCAATAAGCCATTTATCGGCGGCTGGGACGTAGTGCCCTCAGAAGCCATATTTGTCTACGAGGGAAGCGCCTGCGAATCGTGCCTGAATGAACTCCGATCGTCCTCCATCATTTCATTGGTAAACCGCGCAATCTTTCCTCCGGATGAGAAAGATTCTCTAAAAAAAGTCTCCGATCTCATTCTGCAAAATTTCCGGCGCGGATCATTGGTGTCACTCCACGTCACAAAAAAAGATGATTTCGATTTTATCTTCTACCTGCCTTATACCCTTCAGCTGCAGCAACAGTTCAATGCTTTCATCGACCAACTTAAAAAGGAAAATGGACCACAGCCTGTGCGTATGTCAGACCGTGAATACAACGGTGTAAAAATCTTTGAAGCCTCCATGAAAGGCAAAACGTTTTCCTGGATATATCTCGATAAAGTATGGGTTGGCAGCTTCACCCCGGTCTTGATAGAGGATGTAGTCAGAACGTACAACGGTGAAGCAAAAAACTTCAGAGAAGAAATAGCAGAAGTAAATTCGCTAACCACCATGAAACGCGATGGCGGAAACATCTACCTGAATCTCAAAAAAGCCGCGCAATGGCTTGGATTATTCACGCGGGATGATCCTGCATTATTGATTCATCAATTCGGCCAATCCGCGTTGCTCGACGTGAAGATCAGTGACAATACCAATTTCGTGCTGAATGGTTTTAGCCTGGACAGCGCAGAAAATCCCAATTTCATACTGTCGTCTTTTCGGGGTCAGAAACCCGTATCGTTTCGCCTCAAACAGTTTGTGTCTAACAGAGCGCTGATGTTTGCAAGCTACGGTATTAGCGATGGAAAGAGCTTCAGCCGTGACCTGAAATCGTTCAACCAAAAAAATACCGCGCTACAAGACACAATCAAAAAAATTTCCAGCGCGTACAATTTTAATGTTGAAAACTTGATTGGCTCCCTGGGAGGTGAACTGGGAGTGTCCTGGATGGAATCAAAGGGAACAAAGTTGTCAAAGGTTCTTATTATTAACTCAACCAATACGGCAACGTGGATGAATACCTTAAATTCAATCTCGGAGAAGGTAAGCCTCGACACCGTATTCTTTGAAAAATTCTCCGAGTATGAAATACGCGAACTACCGCTTTACCGGTTCCCTGAAAAAATATTCTGGCCATTGGTAACCGGTTTCAACACCAGCTATTACACGCAATCTGGCACCTCGATTATTGTTGGTGACAACCTGGAGGAACTTAAGAGATTCCTCGAGGATATTGACCGAGAGGAGACATGGGGAAAATCTGTTGCCCAAAACAAGTTTCTGGAATCCACGTTGCTGGAGTCCAATATTAGCCTTTACATAAATACGCCGCGTATCTGGAGTGTTCTTGAATCCACACTCCATCCACGCTGGAAGAAGTTTATCGCAGAGAACCGCCCGCTGATTAAATCGATAGGAATGGGTGCCGTTCAGTTCAGTCACCTGAACGATAGTTACTATACAAACATCTCCTGGTCATATAAATCAGGTGTTGCTGCCGATGAACCTCCCTCGAGGGCTTCTGATAAAATCATCACGAATGTGAGCGAGCGGCTGTCAAAAATATTTGTCGTAAAAAGTCATATCAGCAAGCGTGAAGAAGTTCTCATTCAGGATTCTACGCTGAGCATTCGCCTCTTATCCTCTGATGGCAAAATATTGTGGCAGTTACCCCTCGATGGAAAAATCATCGGCGATGTGGAGCAGGTTGATTACTTCTCCAACGGAAAGCTCCAGTATTTCTTTGCAACACCGAATTCTTTACACATTGTTGACAGGCTTGGAAATTATGTCCACCCTTTCCCTTCGAAAATCCAGGAAAGTGATATTGAATTCGCAAGCATCGTCGACTATGACCACAGTAAGAAATACCGTTTTATGGTCGCGGGAAAATCCGGTAAGCTTTGGATGTATGACAAACAGGGCGTTAACCTGGAGGGATGGACGCCGAAGAATTTAAGTGAGAGTTTATTCGCCGCGCCGCGCCATTACAGAATACGCGGTAAGGATTATGTTGTGGCCATACGCAAAGACGGCAATGCTTATGTTATGAACCGGCGTGGCGAGACGCTGCAGGGGTTTCCACTAAATTTGAACGCAAGACCAGAAGGCGATTATTTTCTCGAAAGTGGCAATAGCCTCAAGTCAACATATTTCGTTGTTGTATCAAGAGATGGATTCCGTATTAAGTTCACGCTGGATGGAAAAATTCAAAGTCGGGAATCGCTCGTTAAGAACACCGCTGATGCGCGCTTCGGTCTCATTAGTGAAAAGGACGATAAATCCTATCTGATCATGCGACAGGAAGCCCGGCAGCTTGCGTTTTTTGACGATGATTATAAGCAGCTTGTAGCGAGTGATTTTGTGGGTGGCAATCCGGTAACAACCCATTACCTTGATTTTGGCGGCGGTAAGCTATTCATCTCGGTCACTGACAAGATACAGGAACTTTCCTTTGTGTACGACGGAGAAGGACATCTGCTTACCCAGGTACCAGTGGAAAGCAATGCAATCGCTGTGCGACCGCTTGATATCGATAAAGTCCGGATATTTTCAATTCATGGTAAATCATTGACTATCCAGAACCTGTAAACTTTTCCGCCTGACTTTTCTACCGCGCCGGGTAGTAAGTTATCTCTCGTTCAGAAATTCTTCGACATATCCGTAGACCTTTTCCAGTTCGGCAGTTTTAATAACATACGGCGGCAATACGTATATCACATTCCCTAACGGTCTTAACAAAACATTGCGATCGAGAAAAAAGTCATAGATTCTTTTGCGCACGGGATGGGTATAAGAAGATTCACCCGCAACGTCCAGTTCCAGCGCGAGGATGGTTCCAAGGCAGCGCACGTCTCTAAGCCGTGGATGCTGCTCAATCCGGCGTTTAAATGCCCGGTGCAAGGTGGAGATAAGTTCAATCTGTTCGTGGCACTCCCTCCCGACCAGCAAGTTAAAACTTGCATTAGCCACCGCGCAGGCGAGCGGATTGGCTGTATACGAATGGCCATGAAAAAAGGTCTTTGAAATATCTTCTGATCGGAATGCATTAACTATTTCGTCCGAACAGCTCGTGACACCCAGAGGCATCGTACCGCCCGTGATCCCTTTGGATAAAGAGATGATGTCGGGCAAATGATGCAAATAGTCCGACGCAAACAATTTGCCTGTTCTTCCAAATCCTGAGAAAACCTCGTCGGCGATACAAATAACGTTATGCGCTTTCGCTACTCTTAAGAGCCGGTCAAGCACTGCCGGCGAATACATCCTCATTCCGGCTGCTCCCTGAACGAGCGGTTCAAAGATAAATGCGGCGACATTATCGGTGCAGACCAGGGCGGAAAACTGCTCCACCACCACGTCTTCATTGTGCCCTACGGGAAAGTCAATAAATGATACATCGAATAGATGATCCATAAAAGGATCAGTAAATATTCCCCGTGATCCAACTGACATGGCCCCGAAGGTATCACCATGGTAAGCTCCTTCAATAGCTACGATCCTTTTCCTGTTAATCCCCTGGTTGGTCCAAAACTGCAGTGCCATTTTCAACGCTACTTCCACGGCTGTGCTGCCATTGTCACTGAAAAAAATCCTCGATTGATTAGATGGCAGAATTTTTAGGAGATTCTCTGAAAGTGTTATTGCCGGCTCATGGGTAAAGCCTGCAAAGATAACGTGATCCAATGATTTAATCTGCTCTTCCAGCGCTTTGACGATGTCGGGATGAGAGTGTCCGTGAAGGTTCACCCACCACGATGAGACTGCGTCTATAATGCTCCTTCCATCGTCGGTGTGCAAATAGACTCCTGTTGCGGATTTTATAAAGATGGGCTTAGTTCCTCCCACAAGTGGGGTAAACGGATGCCATATTGACGATGCGTCTTTTTGAAGGAGGTCATTCATCCCAGTTAAGCATCAATTTATCTGCATATTTTTTTACCATTTCACGGGTAACGTTCTTTTCCTTTTCAATGTGGAGTATGGATCGAATGTTTGCGTGATGCAAGATAATCCTTTCGCTTTCCGGGTTTGGTTCGCCATTAAAGATTATGCCTTTTACAGGAAGGTTTCGGTGCTTAAGTTCTTGAACAGTGAGCAGCGTATGGTTGATGCTTCCGAGGTACAAATCCGCGACAAGAATGACAACGCAATGAAAGCGTTCTGCCAGATCGATAACAAAGCTTTGGTCATTAAGTGGAACAAGGCAACCACCCGCACCTTCAATGATCAGATCACCCTTCGCTGGCGGCATTCTGAAGTCTTCAAGTTCTATTTTAATGTCTTCCAGAATGGCAGCGGCGTGGGGTGACGCCGCAGTCCTCAGGAAATATTGTTCCTGGTGAAAAACAGAATTTGGATTGCCGACGAGACTCTTTACCATGTCGCTGTCTAACGGTAGCCCTGCCTGCACAGGTTTCCAATAATCGGCCTGAAGTGCCTCGCATAAAATGGCTGATGCAAGCGTCTTCCCACTGTCCGTATCGATTGCTGTTACGAAATAATTCATGGTGTGCCTTTTTAAGTCCCTTGATTGCTGTCTATTAACCTGAGTTCACGGATAAAATCATTTATCTGTTCTGTTTTGTTAAAAGCATGCAGGCAAATTCTTATTCGCTCCTGGCCTGCTGGTACTGTCGGATATACTATCGGCCTGACGTCAAATCCCTTGCCGCGCAGATTGGTGGCAGTGATTCTTACGTTTTCATTACCCTTAAAAATCAATCCTTGTATTGCGCTATTGCTTGTGGTTCTTCCGGGGTGGCCTATCATCAGTTTAACAAATTCATTGATGTTGTTTTGAAGTTTTCTCTGAAGGTACAGGTGTTGCGCCAGGTAATCAAACGATGATCCGATCGCTACAACACTGTGGGCCGGTAAAGCGGTAGTATAAATGAAAGACCTGGCGAAGTTGATAAGGTATTGCTGAAGCAGCCTTGAACCGGCAACGCAGGCGCCATGCACGCCCATTCCTTTTCCGAAAGTATATATCCTGATGCCTACTTTTTGCTCAAGCCCCAGCGATACGGCGAGCCCTGCGCCGTTTGGCCCAAGTACCCCGGTGGAGTGGGCTTCATCCAGAATAATTGTCGCATCATGCTTTTCAGCGAGGTCAATGAGCTCTTTCAGAGGGCACATATCTCCATCCATAGAATAGATGGATTCGACGGCTATGTAAATGCGGCCCGTAGCCCTGCGCAATTTGGACTGGAGATCGTTCAGATCATTATGACGGAACGCCATTCGCTTCGCCATACTCAGCCGTGCACCATCCTTCATGCAGGCGTGCGCGTGCTCGTCGTAAAAAATTGTATCACCGCGATGAGGAATACTGGAAAGAACAGCCACGTTTGCTGTATATCCCGAATTAAAGATTAACGTGCTTTCACCGCAGAATATCTTCGCCAGTTTGGTTTCAAGCTGTTCTGTCAATGGCGAATTTCCGGAAAGCAGTCGGGATCCTGTAGCGCCATTCGATTTGACATGATTGAGGATTAGGGCGTCTGCTATGGCATTAAACAATTCTTCCGATCGCGCCAAGCCAAGATAATCGTTAGAAGTGAAGTCAATAGCCGGCGGCGGTGATGCAGGAAGGCTGCGAATCAGACCCTTTAACTTTCGATCATTGAGGCTGTCGTAAAGGGCATTATCGAAGGGGTTCATCCTGTGTATTCATAGTTTCACCTCACTTTCCACTCAGAGTCTCGCGCCTCGGGGACTCTGAGGCCACTGTGGGCAATAGTAACGATCGAAGTACAGCCCGCAGAGTCCCCGAAACGGGAGACTCTGCGGGAGAACGCTGATTTCGCCGGCGTTATAAATATTAAGCGCCCGCTAGAGGGGTCCGTCACTTTTCGCATTCTTTCTCATGGCTTACTTGCTCCGCATTTTTTCCATCGCGTCCCATATTGCATCCGGTAATAATTCCAGATGACTGAACTGACCACCGTTGCGCAGCCATTCGCCGCCATCTATTGTGATGACCTCTCCATTGATGTAAGCGGAGTAATCTGACATCAGATAGGCAGCGAGATTCGCCAACTCCTGGTGCTCACCCACTCGCTTTAGCGGTACACGCAGGGCGGGGTCAAACTTTTTTACCAGGTCACCTGGCAACAATCTGCTCCAGGCGCCTTCGGTAGGAAATGGTCCTGGTGCAACTGCGTTGCTGCGGATATTGTATTTGGCCCACTCAACCGCCAATGACCTGGTGAGCGCCAGCACGCCTGCCTTGCTGCAAGCTGAGGGTACGACGTAACCGGAGCCTGTCCAGGCATACGTGGTTACAATGTTGAGAAATACTCCTGGTTGCTTCTTTTCTATCCAGTTTTTGCCTGCCGCAAGCGTTGTGTTGTAGGTTCCCTTAAGTACAATATCTACGACCGTATCAAACGCCCGGTGCGATAGCCTTTCCGTTGGACTGATAAAATTACCCGCGGCGTTGTTCAGAATGCCGTGGACCTGTCCGAATTCATTTTCAGTTTGCATCAGGACGTTCTCAATCTCCTCATATTTTCTTATGTCGCAAGCGACAGCGAGGACCTTTCCGCCCGTCTCCTGCATCAATTCCGCTGCAGTCTTTTGCAAGACATCAATCTTGCGACTAGTTATGACAAGATTGGCACCAAGCTCAAGAAAGTATTTTCCCATCGACTTCCCCAAGCCAGTACCACCGCCTGTTACAATGATGGTTTTACCCTTTAGGGTGTCAGGTTTTAGCATGCCCATAAATCAGTGAAAAGTGAAAAGTGACGGACCGAGCATTCGCATTTTGGAAGTTTTTTGAAAGCGCCTTCCACGTTTCCTTACCGCATGGCAATAATAACGTTAATTTTTCGGATACTATTGGCCTTCACGCATCGACAGATGTTTTGTTAATCTGTTTCTTCAAAATTCATATCTCTTCCATAGGTCTCCTCGACTGCTCGGAGTGCAATAAAGGCTGTAACTATGGTCACTATTCCTATAACTAATGCGCCGTTAATGATGCCGATCTCACCGCGCAAATATTTGAACGATAGTGTTAACGGCACAACCGTACCCCTGATAAAATTCGGTACTGTTGTAGCAACTGTCGAGCGAAGATTTGTACCGAACTGTTCTGCTGCGATTGTTACAAATAGCGCCCAATAGCCGATTCCTACGCCTAGAAGGAAACAAGACAGGTAGAATACTTCGACGGTTTTGTAAGGTTGAAAGAGGTAAAAGAAAATGAAAACCAGTGTCAGCAGAATGAATATTGCGACCACCTTTTTCCGTGATTTAATAAGCTGGCTTGTAACGCCGCTCGCAAGATCACCCACTGCCAGGCCTATATAGCTGAACATTACTGCATTACCCGCTGTGATGGCTCCGGTAATGCCCAGCGCGCCGGCAAACTCAGGAGAAAAGCTAACCAGGATCCCGATGGCATACCAGATAGGCAGGCCAATGAAGATACATCCTAAAAACTTCTTCAGCCGCCGTCGATCCGTAAAGAGCTGAAAGAAATTACCACGCTCAACTGTTTTTTCTTTCGTCTTCAGGAACATTCCTGATTCGAATACACTTACTCGTGCGAGGAGCAACAAGATGCCGAGCCCTCCACCGATAAAGTAAGCGGTGGTCCACTCAAAATGCCGCGAGATAAAGTTGGCGAGTACGGCACCCATTAGCCCGACCGTGGCAATAATGGTCGTACCATAGCCGCGCAGATTTGTTGGTAGGGTCTCGGACACCAGAGTTATCCCCGCACCCAATTCCCCGGCCAGCCCAATTCCTGCGATAAACCTAAGCAAAGCATATTGCCCGACAGAGGTAGCGAACCCGTTGGCAATATTGGCAATGGAGTACAATAGAATAGATCCGAAGAGAACGGAAAGTCTTCCGCGTTTGTCACCCATGATGCCCCAGATCAATCCGCCGATAAGAAGACCCGTCATCTGAACCTGCAGAAGATATTCTCCCTCAGTGAATAGTTGATCGTCCGGGACTCCCAGCGCTAAAAGGCTGGGCCTTCTGACGATGCTAAAGAGCAACAGGTCATAGATATCAACAAAGTAACCGAGAGCGGCAACGATAACAGGAAGGCCCCAGAGTTGCCGGTATTTAGACTTGTCCATTGAAAGATTTTGTAACCAAAGTACAAAATCCCCGGGACGTTGTTGCTTGCCTGCTTGCGGGACAATGCGATTTTCTGCGGGAGAGTTTCCTTGTGGTAACAGAAACCGGCAACCTTCTGGAAGGGATTGAGGCCTTTTCATACTGGTGCCGTCAGCGAAAGCTTCCAGTGCATAGGACGCTCAATGAGTACCGCATAACGAAGAAGAAATACGACCGCTATTTTTCCGACCAGGGTTTTATCAATGGAATGGAAAAGCTGAACAACACGAAGGGGTATGAGATGATCTGGCTAAATGACCTCTTCTACCTCGACTTCTACGCCATCGAACGCTTCGGAAAGACCAGACTTGGTACCCTGTTGTACTATGCCAAGCAGGGACAAAACAAGTACCTGATGCGCATCATGATGATGGAAGCCAATCCTAGAATAGCCAGCCTGGTTGATCAACTTGGCCCGGACGCAGTAGGATTCGTTCCCCCGACG
>JANNPM010000501.1:0-2816 GCA_031400145.1 Chryseolinea sp.
GGTCACTTCGTTCACACCGAGTATGAAGCTGCTGCAGATATTAATAGCCGGAAGGAACGACGATATAAATGTTTATCAACAGATGCTTGATCAGTTCAGTAAGGATAACGTTGGCACAGATGCGGGCGTATACGCCACAAAGCTGCTGGAGGCTTCAAGCTTGGTAAAGTCGCAAAAGGAGGTGCAGCACGGTATTCAATACATCCGGTCGGTTGAGGAGCCACACTATTTCGTAATGCTTTACGGCAATAGTGAGAACATGGGTTCTATCCCCACCGTTGTCATGGAAAAATTCAATGCAGACTTCTTCAAGGACCTTAAGCTAAAGGTTACCACCCTCGTTTTTAACGGAGATAGTACCATGACCCTCATTGCGGATTTGCCTAGGATCAGCTCGGCGCTGGAGTACGTAAAAACATTCAACGACAAGCTGACTGCACTCACCGAGTTAAGGAACCATAAATTCCATAGTTTTGTCATTACCAAAGACAATTTCGATATCTTTTACCGTACTAAAGGTCTAAATGAATATCTCCAATTCTTCCAAAAAAATTATCCGTCGGAAACAGAATAATGTGTTGCTGACACGCAGCCCGTGGTTCAGTAAAGGAGTTAGAATACTTTGGATACTTTTTATCTGTTTTATTATCGGATTCCCCCTGTATGTTCTCGCTGTAAGCAAGGATCTCTTCGGGCTCTTCGGTGGTATGCCGAGTTTGAAAAGTGTCGAAAACCCTGAGAATGACTTGTCCTCGGAACTGATGTCTGCGGATGGTGTCTCCCTCGGCAGGTATTTCCGCTATAACCGGAGTCAGGTTACCTACGGTCAATTGTCACCGCATCTGGTTAATACGTTATTGTTGTCAGAAGATCACCGCTATTATGATCACTCCGGACTGGATTTTCAGGCATATCTGCGCGTGTTGTGGGGTATGGCAACCTTCAATTCGTCGGCCAAGGGAGGTGGAAGCACGATCACGCAGCAGCTCGCAAAAAATTTGTTCAGTACCCGCGGGCCAGAGCTTGAAGGAAGTCTTACACATGGTGGGGCGTTGAAGATACTCGTCAACAAGACGAAGGAATGGATCATTTCAATTCAGCTGGAAAGAAATTTCACAAAAGAGGAAATCATCGCCATGTACCTGAATACGGTTCCCTTCGGCAGCAATGCATACGGTATCATGGTTGCAGCGCAAACCTACTTTGACAAGACGCCGGAGAATCTGAACATTCAGGAATCAGCGGTGCTGGTTGGGATGTTGCAGGCGAGCAGCCGGTTCAATCCTGTTTACAATCCGAAGAACTCATTGAGGAAAAGAAATCAGGTTATGGCGAAGCTATTTGACCACCGTTACATCAAAACTGATAGCGAATATGATTCATTGCTTCGGCTGCCAATCGAACTGAAATACCGAGTTCACAATCAGAACGAGGGCGGCGCCACGTACTTCAGAAGTGTTATTCAGAATGACCTGTTGAGATGGGCAAAGGCAAGAAATATTGATTTGTGGGAATCTGGTCTCAAGATCTATACTACGATTGACAGTCGTATGCAACGCTATGCCGAAGAGGCTATGGCTGAGAGCATGAAAACACAGCAAAAGCAATTCGATGCGCACTGGAGAGGGAGAAATCCATGGATAGATGAGGATAACAACGAAATGAAAGGCTTCCTTGACTCACGCATCAAAAACACTCCTGGGTACCGAAACCTCGTGGTAAGGTATGGTGCCGGCGACGATTCCGTGAAGATCATGCTGAACATGAAGAAAAAGATGACTGTCTTTACCTGGAACGGGGAGCGCGACACCCTGTTCAGCTCGATGGATTCATTAAGTTACTACAAGCGCTTTTTGAGTGCAGGCTTTATGTCGATGGACCCACAGACAGGAGCAATAAAGGCATGGGTTGGTGGTATCAATCACAAGTATTTTAAATACGATCACGTCCGTCAAGGCACCCGTCAACCTGGTTCGGCATTCAAGCCCTTCGTATATGGCAGGGCAATGGAGGATGGATATTCACCTTGTCAGAAACTGCAGGACATCTCTCCAACTTTCAAGGTGTCCGGAACTACCTGGAGCCCTCTTAATGCGGAAGGTGATCGCGGAAAAGGCGAATGGTTTAATTTAAGGCAGGCCATGGCCAGGTCTCTCAATTCTATTACTGCCCAGGTGTTGCAAAAGGTGGGTGAACAAAATGTCGTGGATTTTGCGCATCGTGTTGGTATAACCAGTCATCTCGACCCCGTACCCTCATTATGCCTGGGTGTAAGTAACGTGTCGCTTTATGAAATTGTCGGTGCATACAGTACCTATGCGAATGCAGGTATCCATACTGTGCCTTTCTATATCACCCGGATCGAGGACAAGAATGGAAACGTGCTGGAAAGCTTTATCCCCAAGACAAGGCAGTCAATCAGCGAGCAGACGGCCTATAAGATGATTTATATGCTTAGGGGTGGCGTTGAAGAACAGGGGGGAACGTCTGTAGGACTCCCATATGACCTCAAAAAAGATAACGAAATAGGCGGAAAGACCGGAACCACAAACAACGCTTCAGACGGATGGTTTATGGGGGTGACACATAACCTGGTATCCGGAGCCTGGGTGGGCGGAGATGAAAAATCCATTCATTATCGAGATTGGGTGCTGGGCCAGGGCGGACAAACCGCCAGACCGATCTGGGTCAAGTACATGACAAAGGTCTACGCCGATAAAACGCTCGATTACAGGAAGGGGCAGTTCAAGAGGCCTGCTGGTGGCATAGACATTTCGTTGGACTGCGCGGCCTATGACCTGCCCGACGATGCCTCG
>JANNPM010000543.1:0-4746 GCA_031400145.1 Chryseolinea sp.
GGCAGCGGCGGCATTTCTTGCCAAGGTCTATTTAACTACCAGGGATTACCCAAATGCGTTGGCGAAAGCCAATGAAGTGGTTAACAGCGGGCCATATAGTTTACAAATTAACTATGCTGATATTTTTGATGTGGAGAACAAAAACAACTCGGAAGTGATTTTTGCGCTCCAGCATGTGCGTGAAGACGGATTGGGAATGCGACTGCAGTCCTTGGTGCTGGGGCCGGACGATAAGTATTCTTACGGTGGCAACGGAGGCTGGGGCTTAAGTTTTGTAGAAGACGGTTTCTATGAAAAATATCAACAAACAGACGACCGGATCAATACCATGTTTGCGAACGCCGCACCAGGCCTGGCTACCTACCATGCCGGAAAATGGAGAGACCCCGTGGCTACCAGTGCTGATGGCCATGGTAATGATTTTATCATTTATCGCTACGCCGATCTGATCCTGATACAGGCAGAAGCAGAGAATGAAGTAAATGGACCCACGACAGCTGCGTACAATAGTGTGAAACAAATCAGAGACAGAGCACAGCTTGCTAACTTCTCGGCAGGGTTGACTAAAGACCAGTTTAGAGATGAATTAATAAATGAACGAATGCTGGAGTTATCATGGGAGCAGCACCGATGGTTTGACCTGAAGCGTACGGGAAAATTACAAGCCACGCTCACTTCCATTGGAAAAAGATGGAATGATAAATATCTTTTGTTCCCGATCCCACAAACAGAAATTGATGCCAGTAATAATTTGGTTACGCAAAACCCGGGATATTAAAATTCATTTTAAAAAGGTAGCGCTGCTTTTTCAACGCTACCTTTTTTTGTTCTGCCGGGTGAGATTCCATTTGGATGAAATTTAAAACGACCCACTGTTATTTTATCTTTGTTTACTGCTGTGCAGTATTTGTGAACATTCAATGTCAACCAAAAAAGGAGTCTTCAAAAGACGCTCTTTTCCAATCCATTGATCCTGCATTTTCCAAAATAGATTTCCGGAACGATGTGTCAACGAGCGATACCTTCAATATTTTCTCCTTTGAATACATCTATAACGGGGGAGGCGTGGGCATCGGTGACTTTAACAATGACGGCTTGCAGGATATTTTTTTTGGCGGCAACATGGTAGAGAGTAAACTCTATATCAACAAAGGCAATTTTCATTTCGAAGACATCACTGCTACTTCAGGCATATCTACAAAAGGAAAAAATTGGGCGTTTGGCATTTCAATCATCGATATCAACCAGGACGGATTGCAGGACATTTATGTCAGTATGGGCGGGCCGGGAAATGAAGAAGTTTATCCCAATAAGTTATTCGTCAATCAGGACAGTCTTGTTTTTAAGGAAGCAGCAGCTGATTATGGCCTGGCGGACGCTGGGCAATCCATTCAAGCTGCTTTTTTTGATTACGACCGTGATGGTGATCTGGACATGTACCTGCTGACAGGCGGTGGCTTTGAAAAGTCACCCATCGTTCCGCATCCGATTGACAAAAAGGGGAAAAGTAAAAATACCGATCGCCTATATCGAAACGACTTTGATCCAAAACGGGGGCATCCTGTTTTTACCAATGTTTCCAACGAAGCGGGGATCGTGCATGAAGGGTTTGGCCTGGGGATAGCCGTGTTGGACATCAATGATGACGGCTGGATGGACGTTTATGTTTGCAACGATTATTTATCCAACGATCATCTTTATGTAAACAATCGGGACAAAACATTTTCTGAAAGGTCGCAACAGTTCTTTAAGCACACCAGTCATTTTGCCATGGGCAATGACGTGGGCGATATCAACAATGACGGCCTGGTAGATGTCATTTCCGTGGATATGTTGCCGGAAACACGTCAGGACAGAATGCTCATGTTCGGTCCTAATCAGTATGATAAATTCCATTATTCCATCAACCAGGGTTACAACTATCAGTACATGCGCAATACGCTTCAGCTGAACCAGGGCAATGGAAAGTTTAGCGAGATTGGGCAATTGGCCGGAGTTTATAAAACAAGTTGGAGTTGGTCGGTTCTATTGGCCGATTGGGATAATGACGAGTATCAGGACATTTTTATCACCAATGGGTTTGGAAAAGACATTACAGACCTCGACTTTGTGAAATTCAGGTCGGATTTCATCGCCAACAAAGGGGGCAGGAGCAGGATGTCGGTTTTGCTTGACAGCCTTTCATCGCGTCCTCCCATTAAACTTCACAACTATGCATTCAGGAATAGGGGAGATTGCACTTTTGAAAATACCAGCGATAGTTGGGGCTTCTTAGAACCCACGATTTCCAATGGGGCAGCCTATGCCGATCTGGACAATGATGGCGATCTTGATCTGATTGTAAGCAACATTGACCAGCCTGCACAGCTCTATAAAAATACTTCCCGCGGAAAAATTACTGATAGCGCTTCTAATTTCTTAAATGTAAAACTGATCGGAACGGAATTTAACCAGTCCGGTATCGGAAGTAAAATCACAATACGATACAATGGTAAAATACAAACAAGATTGCTAACCCCGGTGAGAGGATTTGAAAGTTCGGTTGAGGCGATGGCTCATTTCGGCCTGGGAACGAATGCAACGATTGATACACTGGAAATTTTCTGGCCTGATGGAAAACAAAGCACGGTGATGGATGCGAAAGTCAATCAATCACTTTCTATCGATTACAAAACCAGTCAATTGGTTTCTGACAAGGCGTTGTCAACGCCTACTTTGTTTAAAGAATTCCTGTCAAGAAAATTAAGAATTGACTACAAACATTCTGAAAATCTTTTTAATGACTTTAACTTCGAAAAGTTATTGCCTCATCAGTTTTCCAGATCGGGTCCTTGCCTGATTACAGGCGATGCCAATGGAGATGGATTAGAAGATTTTTTCATCGGTGCTTCCTTTCAACAAAGCGGCAATTTTTATTTTCAAAAGCCGGATGGAATGTTTACAAAGCAAGAACTCACTCAGTTACCGGGTGCAGAGCACACGGCCGCCTTGCTCTTCGATGCAGATAATGACAAAGATTTGGATTTGTACGTCACCACGGGGAGCAACGAATATTCGAAAGATAATGACGCATACCAGGATTTTCTATTTGTAAATGATGGTAAAGGCAATTTTAAGATAGATGAATCTGCGTTGCCGAAGATGATTTCAAGCGGGTCATGCATTGCAGCGAATGATTTCGACAAGGATGGTGACTTGGATCTCTTTGTTGGCGGACGCATAGTGCCAGGCCTGTATCCTCAATCACCCGATAGTTACTTGCTGCAAAATGATAAAGGTAATTTCAAGGACGTAACTATTCAACTTGCCCCAGCGCTCAGGAAGATTGGAATGGTAACGAGTGCCCTGTGGGCAGATATGGATGATGACGGACAATCGGATTTACTCCTTGCAGGCGAGTGGATGCCATTGAGTTTGTTCCGTAATCAACACGGAAAATTGACGAACGTGACGGCTAAATCAGCATTAAAAGACACCGAAGGTTGGTGGCAAAGTATGATCGCGGCCGATTTTGACCGCGATGGCGATATGGATTTGATCGCTGGCAACTGGGGACTGAATAACCCTTATCATGCTTCAGTTGATAAACCGATCAGTCTGTGCTACAAGGATTTTGATGGTAATGGAAAAATAGAGACCATCTTGTCCTATTATGATCAAGACGAAAGTTATCCTGCCCCAGCCTGGGATTTTCTGCTCGACCAAATGCCCGCCTTCCGGAAAAAAATTCCCTCCTACCGAGCCTACGCCTCTACAACAACTGAAGAATTACTCCACTTCGTAGATACGAAAGGTATGGAAATATTGTATACCAGGACTTTGGCGTCCACCTACTTTGAAAACCTGGGCAACGGAAAATTCAATGCGCGCCAATTACCAATGCAGACACAACTTGCCCCTTTATCAGCGATGCTGGTGGACGATGTAAACCATGATGGACATCTTGATCTGCTGGGGGTGGGTAACTTTTACGCCACTGAAGTAGTGGTAGGCAGGTACGATGCCGCTACCGGCTTTGTCATGCTTGGCGATGGCAAGGGCAACTTCAAACTGCTTCCATTAAACCAAACCGGTTTTGTGGTAGAGGGCGATGCAAAGGCGATAAGGAAGATAAAGACGGCTGCTCATAAGTCTTTGTTTTTGGTGGCACAGAACTCCGATTCGCTGAAGGTATTTGTTGAGGCGAGAGGAAAAAGCAATTAAAGTCATGCCCGTTAAATCTAGCCTACTGCTTATCCCTGGTGCAAGGCTTATTGCCGCCGCACAATCGCTGCCAACTGTTTTAGGAGTGGCGTACCATACCAAGCAAAAGCTAACCCAGAAAATATTGTTTTTGAGCACGTTGGTATCTTTTGCATCGAGTTTACTAATTCTATCGGCGTGTAAACCTTCGTCGCCAAAGGAAACATTCACCGGTGTGATAAATCAGCAAGGCAAAGAATTCGCCGGATCGCAAACCTGCCAATCCTGCCACCAAAAAGTTTATGAAAGCCATATGCTAACGCCTCATTTTCTGACTTCCCGATTGGCCTCAGTTCAATTCATTAAAGGAAGCCTTGATTCCGGAAAAAATGAATTCGTTTACAATTCACATCTAAAAGTGGTAATTGAAAAAAGAGACCAGGGTGTTTTTCAAGTGGCATTTTCAAACGGAGAAGAAGCCATCAAAAAAAAGACAGACATTGTTGTTGGCTCAGGTCAGAAAGGACAGAGTTACCTTTTTTGGAATGACAGCAGCCTTTATCA
>JANNPM010000015.1:0-2795 GCA_031400145.1 Chryseolinea sp.
CAAATTTCAACCTCGTCATCGACGACCAAAACCCTACTCATCAGATACCGGCATTAAGCGAGCTGTCCTGATTCAGAAGCGACAGCCTGCGGAACACGGCGAAATTTTGGCGCATGTCTTTGGGCATTGACACCTCCAAGCGCGCTGACTTTTTCCCGTTCTTCTTTGGTTTTAAGCTGGAAGAATACCCTGACCATTGCAACCACAAAGCCGCATGAGCACACATAAGTGCCGAGTAATACAGCCATAAACACGAGGAAATCAATCATAATACGATTTTTGCTTTATGAAAAAGTAAAAATCATGCCATTGAAATAGCGCTCTCTTCCTGACTTTCCGGCGATGAAGTGTGGAATATACACCACACTTTTGAGTAAACAAACCGCCAGGTTTAGTGGTTCAAGGCAAAATATCCATTTTTTTTGGCGAATTGCGGGTGGCACGATAATATAGAAATCAATGAAAATTAAAATCGTCAAACACTATGAGTAATTTACTTTATGCCATCGCTGTGATTCTATTAATCGCATGGGCCCTTGGTTTCTTTGTTTACAGCGCCGGATCGATCATTCACATCCTTCTGGTAATCGCTGTAATCGCCATTATTTTCCGGCTGATCAGAGGTGAACGGATTTGATTAGAACGTGCTGTCGCCGCGTTGATAAGGGGTGATTTCTCTATGACTAACCGGCGGCAGCCCTTCTTTTATGAAACGCCCTCATCGACTTCTCAGACTCGCATTAATCATCACTCTTAGTTTCACAGCATTATTAGCGGTCGGCGGACTAATTCTTTCGCGGTACGCGAGAAATAAGTTCGATGATGCGCTAAACGCTCAGGGTATATCAATTGGTTCGCTCCGGATAAATTTGTTCAACCGCTCAGTAATGGTTGAAGAATTCTCCTGGTCAAAATCCAGTGACAGCCTCTCCCACCAATCGCATGAATCTAAGATTGAAACAATTTTCGCCGGAGGCATAAATATCTTTGCACTGTTGAAGTCAGAAAGGCTGGAACTCAGCAACCTGACACTTTCAAACGGCAGCCTTTCTTATAATACGGCGATGAGCATTAAGACAGACGCGACACATTCATCGGCAGGAATTATAAAGGGGATCAGCATTGATAATGTTAAGTTGGAGAAGATTCACTTCACCATCCTTAATGACACGCTACAGGAGTATTCCGGCGACCTGAATCTTTCCATCGGAAACATTGTCTTAGACGATCTGAAAAATGGCAATGTGGCTCAAAGTTATCGGATGGGATCGTTTGAGGCCACGCTCACTGGGTTGATGATCAATGCCAGGGAGAGTATGTACCGGCTAAATGTAGCCAGGATCCATGCCAGCAGCCAGGAGAAGAACCTTGTAGTCGATTCTATAACGCTCCTTCCTAAATTATCCAAATATGCTTTTTCCAGAAAAATCGGAAGGCAGCTTGACAGGTTCGTATTGCGAATACCAAAAATTGACGTCAGCGGATTTGCCTTTGAAGAAATCAAGGACAGTTTATGGGTGGCTAAACTTGTGAATATTCACCGGGCAAACCTGCACATTTATCGCGACAAGCGATTACCGTTTATTAAGGAGCACAATATGCCCCTTCCCATTGCGATGATTCGTGAGCTTCCCTTTGGCGTAGCCGTAGATTCCATAAAAATCATTGAATCAAAAATTACGTATGAAGAATTTCCGGAGCAGGGGTTTGAAACCGGTCAAATCGTCTTTGAAAAACTTAATGCCTCCGTGGACCACATCAGCAACAGAAACGATTATCCTAATTATACGCAGGCAACAATAAGGGCGAAGGCACGTGTGATGGGAAATGGTTTAATTGATGCTCAATTTTCATTACCATATTCAAAATCCCAGATCTATAATGCGAAAGGGACGATCAGCAATCTTGCCATGCACAGGCTCAATCCAATTCTTGAAAGTCTTGCGTTCATAAGTGTGGAGTCCGGGAAACTTAACCAGCTATCCTTTAATTTTGATTACGACGATTTCACGTCCAACGGGTCCATTTTGATAAATTATGAGAATCTTAAACTCATCGGTCTGACGAAGGAAAAGGATAGCGACAAGAACAAGTTCAAGACCTGGGTGATGAATATGTTCCTGAAGAAAGACAAGGATAGGAGCGTCAGCAGGGAAAAGCGCACCGGCAAGATCTATTACGAACGAGACCGGAGGCGCGCCCTGTTCAATGTGTGGGTGAAGTCCTTGATGTCTGGACTTAAGTCAAGCGTTCTTGATTCTCCCTCTGAGAAAGGAAAGGACGAGACGAAAAAAGATAAAAAGGAAAAAAAGCAGCAAGACGATCGCGGCGAAGGAAAGGAATCACCAAAGCGGAAAGCTTAGGTTGCTAAATTGATATAAATTCAGAATTTACACACTTAAATAAATATCTTACGATGAGAACATTTGGAATAGTACTATTGGTAGTTGGTCTTATCATGACTGTATTTACAGGGTTCAATGTGATAACCAAAAAGAAGGTCGTCGACGTAGGACCTGTTGAAATCAACAAAGAAGAGAAGACACCAATATATTGGTCACCCATTACAGGGGGGGTGCTGGCCGTGGCAGGACTTGTGATGATTCTGGTTGCAAAGCGAAAGGGTTAAACAGGGAAAAGTGAAAAGTTGCGGAGCCCTATCGTGCATTTTAAACAGTTAACTGCCCGTGGGGCTCTGTTACTTTTCACTTCTTTTTCTTCTCTGCACGACGCTTCTCTCTTTTTTCCTTGCGCTCCTCCCGCTTGCTCTGTTCCTTGGGTTTGGGTTTGTCTGG
>JANNPM010000034.1:0-14581 GCA_031400145.1 Chryseolinea sp.
AATTGCCTGGCCAGGCAATTCACCCAGGGCCCCGGTGGTGAAAAAACTGGCAATCCACCTTACTCCTCGTGTGAGATCATCTATAAACAAGATCAACACCGAGAACAGTTTGGAGAAATATAAAGCCACCAAACCGGTCATGACCCACGTCCGGACCGCCGGGCTGTACCGATACGGATCGTCAAATGCCCACCATGCCAATGCCAGCATAGAAACGAGGGTCGGTACCCAGAATGTAAATCGCAAGGCGCTCCTCCACGATGCATCCAGCTTCTCGGAAGCCGCCAATACACCCTGAAAAACGTAATAATCTATCAGCAAAAATATTATCGAAAAAAGCAGCAGTGTCATAATCCTCGGTCCCATGCTCGTCGTTGTTGCTCCCGGCTGTACGACACTGATTCCCAGGTGAAGTCCGGGGTAACGGAGCCATAAAAGCGAAAGTCGTCCTTACGCTTGTAAGACGACTTTCGCATATAAATATTTTATGTTCGATAAAATTGACCGAGTCAATTCAAAGCGACCGATCCTCGCGGTGCAGAGGGTTCTTCCTTGACCTTTGATTTGGAAAAAAGCCTGTTCGTTCTCACTTTGGCTTTCTCCACCGTGAGATAAAGCACAGGTACAAGGAACAAAGTGAGGAACGTACCGAAGATCAGTCCAAAGATCATCGTCCACGATAAAGGTCCCCAGAATGCAACGTTGTCGCCGCCAAAGTATATGTGTGGATTGAATTCCGTGAAGAGCGTAACGAAGTCAATATTGAGTCCGATGGCCAAAGGAATAAGTCCCAGCGTCGCCGCCATCGCAGTAAGCAACACTGGCGTCATCCGCGTTCTTGCCGCTTCGATAATAGCCGCTCGCAATTCAACACCCTGTGAAATCAGCAAATCCGTAAACTCAACGAGAAGGATCCCATTGCGTACAACTATACCGGCCAGGGCCATTACACCGACGCCTGACATCACAATTGATATCTCCATTTTAAACAAAGAGAAACCAATCAGAACTCCAATTATACTAAACAGGATCTCAGAAAGAATGATCAAAGGTTTGCTTACAGAGTTAAACTGAATCACAAGGATCATAAAGATCAGTCCTAGGGCCAGCAAACCGGCAACACCAAGAAAATCTGAAGTTTCGCCTTGTTGCTCCTGCGCTCCTGTCATTTTGATCTCAATGCCTGGAGGATACGAAAAGTCAGCCAATGCAGACTTTATATCGGCCACTACAGCGTTTTCATTGTATCCCGTGAGAACATTGGAAGACAAGGTGATCACGCGCTTCTGATCAATGCGATGTATACCTGCATAACTATTCGAATATTCAATCTTGGCAATTGAAGATAATGGCACCTGACGTACTACACCTCCCATAGTCATGTCGCGAAACGTTACGGGAAGATTCATCAGCGTATTTATATCATTCCGTTGTGACTCCTTTATACGAAGCTGAATGGGATAATCGTCGTTCTCATCGCGGAATCTGGATATTTCCTGACCATAGATGGCCATACGAAGCACCATACCGATCTGGCCCGTTGAAATTCCTTCACGGTTTGCCTTCTCACGATCGATGTTGATCGTTATCTCTGGCTTGCTGCTTTCGAAATCCGATTTTAACTCCTCAACACCGGGAATTTGAAGTGAATCCAAATAACGTAACGCACGATCGCCGGTCGTTACGAGAATGTCAAAGCTTTCCGATGCAATTTCAATGCTGATAGGTTTACCCGTTGGCGGGCCACCTTGCTCCTGATCCACTGATATTTCAGCACCCTTTATTCCGCTGACAGCTTTTCTAATGCTGTCAAGATACACCACGGTAGAATTGCCATCGCGCTCTGCAAAGCTCACGAAAGCCACGGTGACCTTGCCAAGGTGAGGCTGCGAATTGGTACCACCAAACTGGTCTTCTGCGGCACCTACTGCAACGTTCGAGATAATCGATTCAACCATTGGATTCTTTTTGCCATCCTTGATTCCCATCGCGCCCATCACGCGTTTTTCCACAACTTTAGTGACCGAGTCGGTAACGACCTGATCGGTTCCGATTGGCATACGGATGTAGGCATAGATAAAATTCGGATCTCCCTTTGGAAAGAATCCAACCGGTGGTTGTCTGATCGCGGTAAAAATGATCGAAAATACAAACAGCCCGATCACAGCCGCGAGCACTCCGAGAGGTCTGTAACGTACCAGGCACCAGGCAATCATATTGGTATAGCCCTTCTGAACACGTGGCCATCCTTTCGTCTGAAAGTTTGAGATAACTTGTTCGAGCACAAATTTATGCAGCACATAAAGCAGGTAGAGAAACACAACCAGGTTACCCATTCCAAAGCTGCCCATAAGATAAAATATGAGGGCAATAGCCGCAAAAATTACCGTCGTGACCTTGAAGCCTCTGGTGACCTTAACACGGCTGTGATCATGATCATGAACCTTCATAAAGTCAGCCGCAAAAACGGGGTTCATAATGTAAGCTACCACAAGAGAAGCAAGCAATGCAATGATCAACGTAATAGGAAGGAAGAACATAAACTCTCCGATCGTTCCAGGCCAGAAGGCTAACGGCACGAAAGGCGCCAGAACTACCATCGTACCAGAAAATACTGGCATAAATACTTCTCCTGCGGCGATCTTTGCCGCCTTTCGTATAGGCACTTTACCGTTGTCAAACACACGATGCGTATTCTCTATTACCACAATCGCATCATCCACCACAATTCCCAATGCAAGCAGGAAGGAGAATAATGTCATCATGTTAAGCGTAAACCCAATGGTGGGGAATATGAGAAATGCGATAAACGCTGACAGCGGCACAGACAATCCAACAAAGATCGCATTAGTCGCACCCATGAAAAACATAAGGATAATTGTAACCAGCACGAACCCTATAATAATCGTGTTAATAAGATCGTGCAATGTAGTGCGTGTGTTGTCAGACTGGTCGGCGGTAATGGTGATCTTCACACCTTTGGGAAGAATATTCGTTTCAAAATCCTTTACGATCTCATTGATCTGATCGGAAGCCAAAATAAGATTTTCGCCACCGCGCTTGATAATGTTCAGCGTGATAACATTCTTCTCATCCAGACGAGCAAAACTTTCCTGCTCCTTGTGATCATCGATAACTTCTGCAATATCCTTTAAGTAGATCTTTCCACCTTTGATCGACCCGATCACTGTATTGCCCATTTGTTCAGCAGAAATGAATTCACCGTTAACACTGAGTGAACGCTTCATTCCGTCAACCGACAGCTGACCACCAGATACTATCTGGTTTTCAAAACCTATGGCGCTTGTAATATCGTCAAGGCTAACCCCTGCAAGTGCAGCCTTGAACAGATCAACGTTGATTTGTATTTCCCTGTCTAACGCACCAACAATGTCAACGCGACGGATCTGTTTCAGGGTTTCTATCCTATCCTGCATTTCCTCAGCATAACGCTTCAGACTCTTCAGGTCATAGTCACCCGAGATGTTTACGTTCATGATTGGGACCTCAGAAATGTCGATATCGACAACCTGCGGATCGTCAAGAAGGTTTGAGGGGAGGTCGGGCTTTGCGCGATCGACCGCTTCCTGAACTTCCCGCTTAGCTTCCTTCACAGATACGTCGGTCTCAAATTCTATGATCACGTTGGAAAAATCCTGATATGAATTGCTGTTGATCTTCTTCACACCGTTAATGGACTTCACCTGTTTTTCAATTTGCTTTGAGATCAGGTTCTCAACATCTTTTGGAGCCGCACCAGGGTACAGTGTAGACACATAGATCATCGGGAAGACCACCTCAGGGAAGTTTTCCTTGGGCAGACTATTGTAGGTCATAATGCCAGCGATACAAATAAATGCAGTCGCGACGTAAACAGCAACCTTGTTATCGATGGACCAACTGGTCGGTTTAAATTCCTTTTCTGTATCCTTCATATGATAAGTATGTTATTGGAGATTGGTGACGTCACAATTAGATTTTAACAATTTCGCCGTCGTTGAGATTCTGATAGCCGATGGTGACGATCTGTTCACCTGCTGCAAGACCTTTATTGATCTGCGCCATATTATCATACACCCCGCCGACCTCGACAGTTCTCCGTTTGGCCACGGTCTTGTTGCCATCCTTTTCAATCACGTAGACAACCTTCTGGTCATTGATCTCCTGTATAACATTTACCGGAACAACAATTGCAGCGGCTTCTGTATGAAACACAATTTTCACAATGGCGGTCATATTAGGCCGCAGGTTGGGTAGGGATGGAAGTTTTATCTCTACGTTAAATGAGCGTGAAAGCAGGTCAATGTTCCTGCCAACGAACGTTACCTTTGCTTCAATGGTCTTATCCAGGTCTTCAATAGTTACGAGGACCTTATCACCCTTCTTGATGGTAGTGATGTAAGACTCCGAAATATTTGCTTTGATCTTCAGGTTTGAGTTATTGATCACGCGGAAGGCTGGCACGCCAGGCTGCAGATTTTCTCCGACTTTTGCCATTACCTCGTCAACAGTGCCGGTGATCGGAGCTTTGATGCGGGTCATGTCCACCTGCTCCCGCAAGGATTCCAATTGCTTTTCGAGACTTTCCATGTTTGTCTTCGCCTGCATGAACTGCACTTCCGTTCCTATTTTCTGATCCCACAGATTTTTCTGGCGTTCAAAGATCGACTTCGCCAGATCGAGTTGCGACTGCTGTGATTCAACACTGCGGACCAGAGAATTGTTATCAATCTGTGCAAGTAACTGTCCTTTGGATATGTTCTGTCCTTCGGTAACGAAGACTTGCGTAACAACGCCCGCCGTCTTTGCACTTACCAGAATGTTGTCTTCAGCATCAATCGCACCTTGCGTCTGCACATAGTGATTAAAAGGCTTCGCGGCCACTATAAATACTTCAACATCTTTGGCTTTAGCACTCCGGGCTTCTGGATCGGATATTCCAATTTCCTCTTCAAGCTTTTTAATTTCCTTACCAATATCGGCCTGCTCTGTCTTTAATTTTTCGAGGCGTGCCTTTTTATCATTGTCAGGAGGGGTCGCACTACATGCTGCCAGAATCGCAATAACGGCCAGGGCAGAAAGTCTCGTGTATAATTTGGATTTCATAACTATCATATTTTTCATCTTGGTTTGGGCTAGTTGGCTGCTGTCGCGCTTACATATTTCGACGGATTAATCTTTGCATACGCAACATCGAGATCTGTCTTGGCGGAGATTGCGTCAAACAGCGCGTTGTAATAATTCACCTGAGCTTCGCGCAGGCTGCTTTCAGCTTCAATCACTTCAATGTTGGAACCGACGCCTTGTTCATATTTAATTTTGGTGATCTTGGCAACCTTCTCTGCCAGCGTCATGTTCTCACGCTGCGACTTGACCGTTTCAACGGCGTTTTTGAAGGTTGTGGTATTCTGCTGGATGCTGAGGTCAATGTTCTGACGCAAAGAAATGAAACTGTTCTCTGACTTTAGTAAGGTGAGCTTTGCCTGTTGAACCTGGTAATTGCGTTGAAGTCCACTAAATATGGGGACGTTCAAAGTTATGCCATACAGTGAGAACGGATACCATTTGTCCGGCCCTCCCTGTGAAGTTTCAGAAATGGGCGTTTCAGTCTTGAATATCCCCCTAATGGTCTGCGATTGTGTCGTGTATCCTGCATTGTAAAAGCCGCTCAGACTGGGATGTGAATTTGAATTTTTGTTCTTTACATCAAGCCTGTACAAGTCGCGTTGCGTTTCAAGTAACTGATATTCGATCCTGTTTTTATAGTCCCATCCATCCTGGTATTCATTTAGAGCGTTTTCATTGACGTCCAGATCATCGAGCTTGCCGACAATATTTATATCCTTATCAATTGGATAATTCATTTGAAATTTGAGTAATACAATACTCAGGTTTTGCAAATTCAGAAACTTTGAGCGTTCAGATTTTAGATTATTCAACGTAACCTGAATACGATCAACATCTATGGCCTCCGCGAATCCATTTTTATTCAATGCCGTTGTGTTTCGTAATAATGAATCAACTCTCGCAATGTTATTATCAAACAAACCGATCCTTTCTTTGTTTATTAACACCGCATAATAAGCCTTCGTGACTTTCTCAACTACCTGTATTTCCGTTTGCTGCTGTGTTCTTGACGACAATTCTTTGTAGGTAGAGGCCGCCTTAAGTCCGACAATATAGGTAGTGCTGAACAATAGCTGACTGATATTGATGGATGCACTACCGCTGCTTGGCAGCTCGAAAAAGTTTGGTGATGCTACGATTTCGCCGGGCTCAAGGTTAAGGTCGAGAGTTGGATTGCCGTTTTCATCCACTCCTGAAAATCCTTGGGCGGTTGAATAGGTTGAGAAATATGGCGATAGCTTCTGGTTATGTTCAAGTGCCACTGAGCCTGATATTTGTGGAAGACCAAGACCCGTTGTTTCCTTCACCCTCGCTTGCGCGATTTGTTGATCCACACGTGCATTTTTTACTTCAACAGTATTTTCGAGCGCATACCGGATACAGTTATCCAGCGTAAAGGTTGTGGTAGTGTCACCAGACGCCTGCGCTATAGCGCCTTCAAAGAATAAGTTACAGATAAATAGTGTTAGTAAAATAGGTTTCATGCTAGTGATTTGAGAGTTCAACTTGATTTTGCTTACATTTTTGATATTGTTTCCGCCCCTTGTCTGTTAATAGTCCGTATACGAAATGATCAAAGAGCTGCATCTGAACATCAGGCACGTTAAACTTTCCAGTTGGAAATATTTTTTCATCAAAGGGCAACTGTACAAGCTCCAGCCGCATCGTCGCGATAACTTCAAGGTCTATTTCCGGTCTGAAGTATCCTTCAACTATTCCTTGCTTTAAGTTCCTGACGACAGACTCTCTGATAAATTTTTTTTTGTGCTCCAGCCAAACATTCCATGCCCTGGGGTGATATTTCTGAAGATCAAACAACAAGGACGGGTTCATATCCTCTCCATGCCTCCTTAATCGCACAGATATCCTTGACAGCTCATCAATCGCGTTTACAGAAGACTTTTCAATTCGTTCGAAGTCTCTTGTTATCGTTTCGATGTATGAAAGGCAGGCAATCGTAACGATGTCCTCCTTATCCTCAAAATGTTGATACAGCGTCTTTTTCGACACAGACAGATGACGTGCTATGTCATCCATCGAAATACTTCTCACGCCATACTTCATGAAGAGGCCTTCAGCACCTTTTATGATCTTCTGCTTGACTTCAGATTCTTCCATAGATTCAGGCAATACCGCGGGAAACTATTTACATTTGAATAGTTTCGGTAGTTTCCTTAACGTTCGAGATGGTTCTTTGTTAAGCTTTTTTTATTTTCTTTTGAACTTTTAATGTTTGAGATTTCAATCGATTGAATCACTTGAATTCCTCGTCGCCGCTTTTTTTTCCCAACTGCACCACTTTTCTTTCATTTTTTGCTTGACAAGCTCCCGCTCCTCTGGTGTCATAGAAGAAAATTTATTATAGAACTTTACTTTCCAAGGTATATCGGGCCGTGAATTATTCCACTGTCGTTTTCCTCCAAATCCCCAAAACAGCAACTTGGAAAGAAGCAGCAGCCCCAGCGCCTGCCAGAACGTTACCAATGGCCCGCTAAAAATCGCTGGGACCAGCCAGTTCCAAAGTGACATTGTAATGAGGCCGACCAGAAACACCGCCAGTACCCCCAACGCCACGCAAACCAGAAAATTCAAACTCCTGTTCATATCATCATTGCATTAAAGAATATCATTGTATAGCCCTTGCAACTTCTTGCGCAGTGCCAAAATAGCATAGCGCTTACGGGACAACAGCGTGTTAATTGACGTTCCGGTTTCCTCGGCTATTTCGCGAAACCCCCGCTCCTCTATCTCATTCAGCACAAATATCTGGCGCTGTTCAGCCGGGAGGTCGTCCAACGCATCCATGATCGCTTCCCAAATCATATCACGGAGGTAGGCGTCTTCCGGAGTGTTTCCCAGATCAGGCAATATATCCTGAAGCGTCAACGGCGCATCTTCGTCCATGCCTGCCAGTAAGCCAATATCGGCACGCTTTGGGCGGGAGGCATCTCTTCGGTATCGGTCTATGATCTTATTGCGCGCTACAGAGAATAGCCATGACGTTACCCTGTCAAGTGACTCAATGGTATCATAACCAGCAACAAACTGATAGAATACATCTTGCATGATGTCTTCTGCTTCCTCCAGTGAAGAGACCCGGTTGCGTATAAAACCTAACAACCTGTCTTTCTCCCTGAGAAATGTCTGTTCCTTAATTTGCATGGCGACGTTCATTTCCTTGCCTGTGCTTGGTTATCCGTTAAGTCGGCCGCGAAGTCGGAATATTGTAAAGGAAGGGAAATTATTTAGTGATCTGGTGATTTGGATTGGTCGTGGTGCTATTGGTATCATTAAAGTCGGCTAATTTACGACTTCCTTGGGAGCTTCGGCAGGGTCAGTTGATTTAAAGCGTCTTTATGAATTTGACAATCGCAGCGAAAAACCTCGTTTGACCGATATACCAATGCAACATTGTTTGTGACGGTGTCTTGTACTTCCGGTCTTTCAGGTTGGATTTCTGTCAGGAGCCGTGCTGTTTTTCAATCTTCCGATCGTCAAATGAGTGTATGGAGAGCATGAGCGGAGAATTTTTGAATCAAGGGAATAGTGTTGATAGAATTTTGACTTTCTGAATGAGGTTGGAACAATCTGGCTAAATTGCAATCATCATGACAGGCACAGCCATACACTTCCCTTGAAAATTGCTGTTACATCAGTCACACAAAAGGTAATTGCCGGTTTCGCGCTGGTTTTTGTTGCCATTTTAATGGCCCTTGCGATAGCGCATTTCGGATTTCGTGAAATGATGGAAACCGTCGATCACCTGTCCGCACCCAACGAAAAGCTTGGTGCACTTAATAAGATCTTTCAGGAGATCACTGCCTCAGAGCAAACGCAGCGCGCAGCGGCAATCAAACATCCGAAAAATCCATACGATGTGTACATCAATCAGACCAGGGCGTTTGTCAATAAAATTGATTCTTTGAGGTTACTCGATTGGGACAGTACGCAGCAGGAACGTTTGCTCGAAATGCGAAGTATCCTGCAAAAGCGCAATCGCCTTTTCCTGTCGTATCTAAAGTTGAAAACTGAAATGATTGATAATCACAGCCTTTCACAAAAATTGGATACACTTTCAAAGATTCTTGTGAATGAAAAAGTTGCGTACGACACCAATATTGTCACCACTGAAAAAAAGACCACGACGACTTATACAAGTGACTCCGTACTAACCGTGAAGGACAATCGTTCGAAGCTTGGAAAATTTTTCAGCCGGAAGAAAAATGTTCCGGCGCCAACGGCGCGCGTGAAAGTGGAAGAAGAACTCAGCGTAATTGTGGACACAGTCGCAATCGGAAGGCAGAACAAGGCCCTCGAAGAGGTTGAGAAAATAATTGTCGACCTTGAAACCGATCAACGCAAGGAAAACAAAAGGCTCGTAACCGAGGAGTTGGAATTAATACATGCTAACAGCTTGTTCATAAATCAATTGCTGAGTATCCTTCACGAAGTAGAGAATGAAGAGGTCTCCCAGTTGCGGGGAAACAACGACCGGGCTGGACAATTAGTGAGTCAGAGCATCTGGCGCATAGGCCTGTTACTGATAATATTTTTTGTCGGAGCAGCATTACTGGTGTACCTTATCTGGGTAGATGTCACCCGCAGTAATTATTACAAACAACAGTTAGAAAAAGCAAAGGACGAGGCAGAGGAGTTAAGTCAGATAAAGCAACGCTTCCTGGCCAACATGAGCCACGAGATCCGGACACCTCTGCAATCTATTGTTGGATTCGCGGAGCAATTGAAACAGCATGGCAACGACGACATCCGGGAAGCTGTATCCGCCATTAACAGCTCATCTGAACATCTGCTTCACATTGTTGACGAAGTTTTGGATTACAGTCGTATATCCAGCGGAAGTTTTGCTATCAGCAAGGAGGACTTTGGATTGCTTTCCCTGGTAAAGGAAGTTAGCAGTGCATTAAACATTCAGGCGGAACGCAAGGGACTTACACTATTGCTGGACGCAGATCTTCGCGACGACATGATCGTTGTAGGTGATCCGTTCAGGCTACGTCAGGTGCTTTACAATCTCATGGGCAACGCAATCAAATTTACAGCCCAGGGGTTTGTCAAGCTAACACTAACGGTAATCGACCATAAACAATATGCTACCTGTATATTTGAGGTATCCGACACAGGAATCGGGATTAAGCCGGCAGATATGGCAAACATATTCAACCAGTTTGAACAGGCCAACGCGCTTATTGCGCGCCAATTTGGAGGAACCGGGCTGGGCTTGACAATCGCAAAAGCACTTATCGAGGCACAGGGAGGCACGCTTCGGGTTACCAGTGACGCCGGCTACGGATCGACCTTTACCGTGAATCTTTCCTTTGAAAAATCACGTGAGGCCTACCCGTCACGAACTGCCGATAAGGGCAACCTCAGGCAGCAGTTTACAGGAAAGGTTATTGTTGTCGATGACGACCTGATGATCCTGCGATTGTGTGGCGTAGTGCTCGACAAAAATCTAATCAATTATAAAACCTATAGCGACGCACGGGTACTATTAAAGGAAGAGCGTGATGCCGATGTCACTCATATCCTGATGGACATAAGGATGCCCGAAGTCAATGGGATTGAGCTTTGCCACTCCATGAGAAAGCAATATCCGGTGTCTACCAAATTCATCGCATTAACAGCACACGTATTCCCGCAGGAACATCAGCAATTGTTGCGGGAGGGATTCGATCAGGTCCTGCTCAAGCCTTTCAGGGAGCAGGAGTTGATGAATTTGTTGAGCGGAACAACGCCTGCACCTGAGACCATGGAAAGTCCAGGCTTCGATTTCGACCTCGGCTTGTTACGAAAAATGACGCTGGGTGATGACGCCTTGCTACAGTCCATTCTCAATCAAATGGTCGAAGAGACCAACTCTGACCTTGTAAACCTAAAGATCAGTATGAAGCATAACCATACTTCACAAGTCCGGGAAGTTATTCATAAGCTGGCGGGGCGAACGGGGCAGGTAGGCGCGACAGCCTTGTCCGAAACACTTAGACTACTTGAGAATAATCTTGCAGACGATGTTTCCCTTGAAACCCTTGACGGCCAGCTTCAACTGGCAGTAACGCGCATCAGCGAGCTATTGACACGAATAAGGGAACGAAATACGAATGCGATGCCCGCAATAACCTAACAACTATTGGATGCCGTACTTTTCGATCTTGAGATATAATGTCTTCCGGTCAATATTGAGGATACGGGCTGCTTTGGATTTGTTGTATCTGACTTCTTTCAAAGTCTTAATAATCATTTCTTTTTCCTGAGTCTCCTGTAACGCCTTCAGATCATATACTTGTCGCTGCGCGATATCGCGGTTAACAGGATTGTGTATTTCATCCAACATCTCTGAGGGAAGAGATCGTACCTTGATCAGGCCGTCGCTCGTAAGCAGGACTGCACGCTTCACAATATTTTTCATTTCCCGCAAATTGCCCGGCCATTCATATGATTTGAGAATCTGTTCCACTTCGTTATCAAAGCCAGTGACATTGCGTTCCAATTCGTGGTTCGCCGATTCTCGGAAAAAAGTAAGGAATTCGTCAAGATCGCCAGACCGTTCACGCACAGCCGGTACCCTTAGCTTAAACTCATTCAACCTGTGATACAGGTCTTCCCTGAACGAGCCCTTCTTCACGCTTTCAAACAGGTCATCATTGGTCGCTGTCAATATGCGTACGTCGATCTTTGTCTCCTTATTACTTCCAACGGGCTGAATTACACGCTCCTGAATGGCTCGCAAAAGCTTGATCTGTACTTCATAAGACAAGTTGCCAACTTCATCAAGAAATAGCGTTCCCCGATGTGCTTCTTCAAACTGACCGACCTTATCCTGTACCGCACCCGTGAAAGCACCTTTAACATGTCCAAACAATTCGCTGGCGGCAAGTTCCTTTGAAAGCGCGCCACAATCAACGGCGACAAATTTAGCTTTGGAGCGCGTGCTGAGCTGATGGATAGTTTGGGCGACATTTTCCTTGCCGGTCCCGCTCTCACCTTCTATAATAACCGACATGTTAGTCGGTGCAACAAGTCGCACATAATGATATAACTGCTTGGACTGCTCGCTGGTACCTTCCACGAACCGACGCTGTGGCGCAGTGCTTGGAAGAGAAACCGTTGAATTTACCTCGTTCTTCAAGGCCTGTTTGACGATCATCAACAATTCATCGGGATTTACCGGCTTTGTGATGTATTCAAAAGCGCCGACCTGCATCGCCTTTACAGCTGTGCGGATATCGGAATAGCTTGTCATGATGACGACTTGCGTGGCAGGCGAATTTTTCTTTAGTGAAGTCAGGACATCCATGCCGTTGGTGTCCGGCAGGCGATAATCGAGCAAAACCAGGTCGAAGGTCTTATTACTAAACAACTGAAGTCCCTGCGCCCCCTGATGGGACACGCTCACAGCGAAACCCTGCTTAGTTAAAAAGCCCTCCAAAATTCTTGAGAATGTAAGATCATCCTCTATTACCAGAATACTCGCCATAAGGGGGCAAAATAAAAAAGAAAGCTGGATTAATTCCAGCTTTCTTTTTTCAATGAGAACGAATTGCTTGGCAACCCATTACTCAATCTTCTTACCATCCTTATTGAATTTTACCACTTTAGTTTCAGCTCCATTTTTCAGCTGAACTTCATATAATTCAGTATCGGGATATTTAAACGCGGCGTCAATCAGCCATCCACGATAATCCTGCATCTCCAAGGCCTTCTTCACTGGCGCTGGCAACTCTTCAGACTTGATCTTCACCTTCTCATCTTGCTGAGGTGCTTCCTGTGTTGTCGTAGTTTCAGGAGTTTTCAGCTCGTTGCTTTCAACCTGAGCATTTACAAACGCAACGCTTCCGAACATGGCAGCAAAGGCGAACATTACTTTTTTCATAATTTGTAGATTTAGTTTATACATCTGTTTCACCTTATCGTACACGAATGCTGTGCCAGGCGTGACACTTGCTTCAAAGGACCTCCTTTCCATGCCTTGGACATTGATAAAGATCTGAATTTGTAGTATCATTCTACATCATGAACCACTAATTCCCCATTAGATAGCAGAAATTCGATATCTGACGAATCCACCACCTGCGGAGTGTGTGGGTAAAATACAACACGTCAGCCTATAAAAATAAGAATATGCAAAACAGTATAGACGCGGGAGAAGTCGCACAGTGGGCTTGAACTGGCAGGCCGGCTACTTTTCAATTCAAATTTTCACTTTTCACTTTTTCACAGTCGATCTTCCAATCGCGGGCTAACGCCAAGGTGCCTGCCTTAGCTTCTTTTAGCACTTCGTCGCGCTTCTTGTTGTATTTGCAACCGATGTCCTGATAACGGTATTTCGCTCCGTTGATAATGAAATTGAAATGACAGGTGTTCGTAGCTTTATGCGTCCGGATACAGGCTAATTCAATATTTTCATCCTGGTACGGATGGTCCCTGAATCCTGTTATGCAAAAGATCACAAAAGCACAGGCAGTCCGAATTGTAATATTCTTCATGTTCCTTTAAAGTTTTAACAGTCAATGAAAAAGGCCGTCTCCCGCAGACAGCCTTTTTTATAATCAGTATTTATATTCCAGAATCAATAGCGATAGTAATCGGGTTTGAAAGGCCCATTCACCGCTACGCCAATGTACTTCGCCTGGTCCTCCGAAAGTTCTTCCAACTCTACACCTATTTTTTTCAAGTGGAGCCGGGCAACCTTTTCATCCAGATGTTTGGGAAGCATATATACTTTATTCTCATACTTACCGGCGTTGGTCCAAAGCTCGAGCTGCGCCAGGATTTGGTTTGTAAACGAATTGGACATCACGAATGAGGGATGGCCCGTTGCGCAACCTAGATTCACCAGCCGCCCTTCGGCAAGCAAAATCACCTGACGACCGCTCTTTAGCGTATACAGATCAACCTGAGGTTTCACTTCATCCTTTGTAGCATTCTTGTTTAACCACGCTACATCAATTTCATTATCGAAGTGACCAATGTTGCAGACAATCGTCTTATCCTTCATAGATTCAAAATGATGACCCAATACGATTCCGAAATTACCTGTAGCCGTTACAACAATATCGGCGTCTTTCACCGCGTCGTCCATCTTCTTAACCGCATATCCATCCATTGCCGCCTGCAATGCGCAGATCGGATCGATCTCAGTGACGATCACACGCGCACCAGCCCCACGCAAAGACGCCGCGGAACCTTTTCCCACATCTCCATAACCGGCTACGACAGCAACTTTTCCTGCCATCATAACATCCGTCGCTCTGCGGATAGCATCCACAAGAGATTCTTTACAACCATATTTGTTATCGAACTTGGATTTTGTCACCGAGTCATTGATGTTAATGGCGGGAAGCGGTAGTTTGCCATTATGCATTCGTTCAATCAGACGATGAACACCTGTAGTAGTTTCTTCTGATATTCCCTTTATTCCGGCCACGAGTTCCGG
>JANNPM010000037.1:0-10031 GCA_031400145.1 Chryseolinea sp.
CGTGCTGAAGCCTGGTCGGGATTGAGGGTTAGCGCCTTCTGATAATCCGCTATTGCTGTGGTATCTTTTAAGGCTTCCTTTGCCAGACCCCGGTTTACATAGAAGTCCGCCTCTCCCGGTTGCAAATGTATTGCTGAATCAAGCCACTGGACGGCCGGCCTAAAGTGACCTAGCTTGGTTTCGGCCATACCGAGGTAATTGAGGATAACCGCCTCCATTCCGGTTGCTTTTGTCGTCACTTGACTTGTTCCGGTCCCCGATGCTGATACCCTGAAATACACCGACTTAGTCTCTCCGTGCGGCAGGGTCAAGAGCTTGAGCAAATTGTCTCTTGACTGTTGATAAAATCCTATCTTGTACTCGATTGAAGCAAGGGAAAACAACGCGTCGGGTTGATCGGGCTTCATTTCATTATAGATATTGAAATCCGTATAGGCTCCCTGCAGGTCCTTTAATTCCGCCCGCGTTGCACCACGGGCAAGGTAGGCCTCTGCATTGCCTGGTTGCTCCTCAAGGCATTTGTTCAAAAGCATCAAAGCATCGCCATAATTCGCCTTTTCATAAGCCACTCTGGCATTCTCGCAAATCTTCAGCACATCAGAATGTTTTTCCTGCGCCTTCCCATACAGGGTGATGCACATCAACGTAATGATGTAGAGCCTTTTCATATTTGAAAAATAACAAAATAATCTTCCTGAAAGTGCAAACTCTTTCTCTTAAAAAGTGTTTAAACGGATATGGAAACAGAGAACAATACAACCACGGAAGCACCTTTCAATGCGTCGTCGGGAAAGATTAGTGCGTCGTATATTGAATATCTGTTGACGCACGGAAAAAGACCTGCGTCTGTATATAAATTCTGTGTCGACCTGGGTATCCGTGAGGACGAATTTTACAGCATTGTTGGCTCATTCGAAGGATTAGAAAAACTTATCTGGCGTGGCTTTGCAGATACAGTTGTCAGCCGTCTTCAGAACGATGATGCGTTTCAAAGCTTTTCGACCCGTGAGAAGATGCTTACGTTCTATTATGCACTGCTCGAATCTCTTAAGCAAAATAGGAGTTTCGTATTATTTCAGCTCGAGCACACCAACAGGATGGATTTTGTTCCTGAATATATAAAGGGCTTCCGTGCCAGCTTTGAATCTTTCGTAGAAATCATTTTGAATCAAGGCAAAGGTAAGGGTGAGATTGCAAAAAGGCCTTTGCTTGATAAGCGATATCCGAGACTATTCTGGATGCACATGGGTTTTATTTTGCTCTTCTGGAAGTCTGACGATAGCGCAGATTTTGAAAAGACGGATGTCGCGGTGGAAAAATCCGTGAATCTCGCGTTTGACTTGATCGGCAAAGGAGCTGTTGAATCTGCCGTAGACTTTGCAAAGTTTCTATATCAGACAAAGTCCAGGTAGTCAGCCCGGTTCCCGCAATCCACGCACTAATAATTTAACGTGAAAGAATTAGACCGTATCCCGGTAACCAAGATTCAACGTGCCTCCAAATTCATCTCAGCGGGCGCCAAGGTTGGTACTAACTATCTGAAGCATTACGGCAAAAAGCTGATCAATCCTGGCATGACTCAGGAGAAACTTCATCAGGACAACGCCACGGATATCTACAATTCGCTTAGCGAACTTAAAGGCGGCGCTTTAAAAGTCGCCCAGATGCTGAGCATGGATAAAAATGTCCTTCCGACAGCCTATCAGCAAAAATTCGCGATGGCGCAGTACAGTGCCCCGCCACTTTCGTATCCTCTGGTTGTTAAAACCTTTCAGAAGTATTTTGGCAAGAACCCCGATCAGGTGTTCGATACTTTTACGACCAAGGCAGTAAACGCGGCGTCGATGGGTCAGGTACACCAGGCGACAATCGGAGAAAAAAAATATGCCGTTAAGATCCAATATCCGGGAGTAGGAGATAGCATCAGGTCAGATCTTGGAATGGTGAAACCGATCGCGCTGGCGATGTTTAAGCTCAATCCCGCAGAATACGACGAGTTCATCCTGGAAGTAGAGACGCGCATGTTGGAGGAAACAGATTACACATTAGAGCTTCAACGCTCGATGGACCTGTCGCAACGTACGCGCCACCTGACGAACATTATCTTTCCCACCTATTATCCTGAATTCTCCTCTCCAAAGATACTTACAATGGATTGGCTTGAAGGCAATCCATTGGGTGAGGTCTTAAACAAGCCGGTTCCGCAGGAAGCGGCAGATAAATTGGGCCAGGCAATGTGGGACTTTTATCACTTCCAGATGCACACGCTAAAGGCAATGCATGCGGATCCACATCCGGGCAATTTTATCATTACTGCAGACTATCAGCTCGGCATTATAGATTTCGGTTGCGTGAAAGAGATCCCTCAGGGCTTTTACGACCTTTATTTTCAGCTGATGGATCGAAAAATTCTCACAGACGCCGATGCCCAGCGGCGACTTTTTTCTGAACTCAGGTTCATTTATCCCGAAGACACTCCCGACCAAAAGAAGTTCTTTGGAGACCTGTTCGTAAAACTCATTGAATTGCTGAGCCGTCCTTTTCAAAATGAGGAGTTTGATTTCTCAGACGATACTTACTTTGAAGAGTTGTATGGATTTGGTGAAAAATTATCCCAGATGAAAGAGCTGCGTGATTCCAAAAAGGCGCGTAGTGTCAGCGATGCGGTATACATAAATCGAACCTACCTGGGACTGTACACATTGCTGCACGATCTTGAGGCCAAGATCAAAACTACCTACTGAGCGGTGAAAGGTCTCTCCAATAGCTAATGGCACAATCTCGATCTGGCTGCATTTCAGATCTTCACGCGTCTCTTCGCTGATTTATAAAACATTTTCAATAACTTAGCGCATATTGGTTCATTCTTTAATTTAACGATGAAGGCAATGAGAGCAATCTGGAAAGGTCACATTCAGTTTTCCCTGGTCACAATCCCAGTACGCATTTACAACGCCATTGATACTGCGCAGACCATTAGCTTTAATCTATTATCAAAGGAGGGCCACAATCCTGTAAGTTATGAAAAGAAAGACAAGGTAACCGGACAAACGCTCAGAAGCGAAGACATTGTTAAAGGTTATCAGTACGAGCCCGGTCAGTTTGTCATCGTCGAAAATGAGGATTTTGAAAAGGTCAGACTGAAGAGCGAAAAGGTGATAGAGATAGAGGGATTTGTGAATGCGGAAGAAGTTCATCCAACACTCTTTGAAACTCCATACTTCATCGGTCCAGATGGAGACGTGGCAGCCAAGACATATGGTTTATTGAGTGAGACATTAAAGCAAAGCGGCAGGATAGCCGTTGGAAAAGTAGTCCTGCGCGACAGGGAAACGCCGCTGTTGCTCGCGCCAATGGAACGCGGTATTGTAATGTATCGACTGAGGTATCCTGATGAAGTAAGAAGGATGGGTGAAGTTCCTCAATTGCTGGAAGTTAAGGCTGACAAAGAGCAGCTAAAGCTTGCCAAAACGCTGTTGGATTCCATGACGAAGAAGTTTACGCAGATCGAAATGAAAGATCATTATACCGACAAGCTCAAGACGATCATTGATGCCAAGATAGCCGGTAAGGAAATTGTGATGGTCGCTGAGGAATCTCCTAAGGTTGTTGACATCATGACAGCACTTAAGGCATCTATTGATGCAGCAAAGAAACCGATGGAAAAAGCAAAAGGTACTGAAGTCAAGAAAGAAAAGACGGAAAAGCAGAAAGGTACACGCAGAAAAGCCAGCTAAGGTAGTTTCCGTTACTGTCAAACCGTTGGAAACTGTTACCTTTACGTCTGCATGGCAAAGGTTATAAAATTTCCTGTTCCAGCGCCTGAAAAATTTGGCCCGCAGCGTGTCCGTAAAAAGAAGGACACCAGTGTGGAGAAGTTTGGTCAACTAAACCTGTTCACAGGAGGTAAGGTCATACGGCTGAACCGGCTCACTGACTTTGAGCAGGCATTAATCGTGGATGACCAGGGAGATCGCAAGTCAGCCATCAGTCTTTATTTGAACGCCATTAAGGCGGGCGACGCACTTGCTGACGCCTATTGTAACCTTGGCATTTTGGAGTGGCAGGAAGGCAGCCAGACCAAAGCTGTCGATTATTTTACATGGTCGCTCAGACACGATCCCCGGCACTTCGAAGCACATTACAACCTGGCTAACCTTTATGGTGAGATTGGCAATTTTCCACTCGCCAAATTTCATTATCAGATATCCATCGAAGTCGAGCCGTCTTTTCCCAACAGCTACTTCAACCTTGGATTGACGCTGGCCATGAATAAAGAATTTAGCGAGGCGATAAGAATTTTGCTCTTGTACCGGCAGTTGAGCGCGCCGGCAGAGCAGAAGCAGGCGGACGAACTTATTGAAAAACTGGATTCAGTAAAAAGTGAATAGGATCTCAGTCCCATTGTTCTCTTAACGCAAGTGCTTCCTCCGATCCATTTAAAGGTTTATTTGGGAAATTAACGGCGTTAAACACTGATAAGCATTTGTTGTATAGCGTGTTTGGGTATCTGCCTTACATTTAGGTTCACGTCAACCAAATGATCTATGGAAGTATTCGTCGCAATTTTCTCCACGCTGGTACTGCAACTTGGCATTTGCGTATTTTGTTTTGTTCAGAAGCATTCAGAACTTCCCGTTGCCGATCTTGGCTGATATTTGAAAAGCAATGATGTATGACAGGATTGCAATTACAAACCCATACATAAAAACGTTATAGGCAATTCTCAGGTACCTGTACTTGGTCCCGAGCACTTTTCCCAGGTAATAAATATCCTTGATCATGCTGCCGTAAAGATAGTCGGCATCCTTCATCATTTCCTTCATACCCCACAGGTAATCATCTACGTTCATACTATGAAAGTTTCCAAAGAACAGCAGGTTCGTCTGCTTGTTCTTAATGTCTTCGCGTGTAAATTTTCCTTTTGAGATATTCGGACGGCTTGCAAGAATAGAAAACACCATCGTTCCAAGGCACACCGAAATCAACAGCACCGTTGGAACGAGTAAGTAGGGATTTTCCTCCAGTTTGCGGATCAGTACAGAGACAATCAGTGAAAGAATGATGGAGTTAATGGTCACTAAAATGCTGGCCTTGCTGTCAACCATCTGACTTAGCATAACGTGGTTGTGAGAGGTGGTGCGAAACATCGTTTCAATTCCGCGGTCAGGTTTCTGACTCTTCACTTTGTCGAGCTTTGCCTGCAGCTTAACAACCTCCTCCTGAAGCTTTTTATGTTTTTTATTGCTTACTGGCTCGTCGGTCCTCTTCAGGCGTTTCACGTTCTTTCGTTTTCCCTCTTCTAAAATCAGCTGGCCATAGGGTGTGTGATACCGATGATTTTCCATGAACTCCACATTGTGTTTAAGCCATTGCTCATCGGTGATTTCTTTGCTTTTTATTGCAGCCCATTCCCGCCTCAGCAGCGTGCCTTTGGAGTCATAATGCTTTTCTGAAAGGTGATAAAGATCTGCATCGCATAACACCTTGTCGACCATCGACCTTGGACTCTGAGGAATGCGCGTAGCCAGGATAGCGTTATTGATGAGATTGATCTTGCCAACGGGGGTTGAAAGCTTGCGAAAAAGTTCGCCAGCGATTTTTACGGAAGCTTCCTCATGATTCATTGGCCCCTTCAGATAACCGACATCGTGAAGCCACGCAGCAGCGATGGCAGCTTCAAGCTCTTCGTTTGTCAGCTCAGATTGTACGCCGATCTCGTTCACGGCGTCGACAACCTCCCTCGTATGGTTGATATTATGGAAATAATAGTTGTTAAAATGGCTGTCGGAGAACGTCTTCTCCGCAAGCGCCCGGGCTTCCTTTATCAATTCCGATTCCATAAGCTTTTAAAGGTAGCGGAAAAAGCGCACAAATTAGCGGTAGCCCGAAGCTTAAAGCCATTTTAAGTCGTTCGTAGAGTCGACAAGCCACTCACCCGGACAGCAAGTCAATATTCGCTATCTTCGCATCGAGCCGGAATGATATAACAGTTTTATATGATGTTGATGTTCAGGGACTACCGCTTTATATTCCTGCTTTTCTGGCTTCTCACAACACGACTCGCTGGGCTGGCGAACCCAACGCCTATACCTCGCTTCATTGAAAACAAAAATCAGTGGGATCCGGCGTATCAATTTGCCGCACAGGTATCCGGTACCAGAATGTTTCTTCAGCCCGGCTGTTTTACATACTACTTTCTGGACGAAGGACGTATACAACAGTTGCACGAACGCGGCCACCAAGCCTATGCAAATGAAGGTTCAGCGATTGATCCAAATGAACCGATAAAAGGACATCGCCTGCAGGTAAAATTTCAAGGATCGAGACAAGGTATCACTCCCGCTCCTTTCGGAAAGTCGGCTGCCTATTTTAATTTCTTCCTCGGTAAGGATACGTGTCGCTGGGCTTCCAACGCGTATGGCTATGACGGCATGATCTATCCTTCGCTTTACGAAGGTGTGGATCTGAAGGTCTATACTTCAGGCAATAAGATCAAGTACGATCTTATTGTCGCTCCCCAAGGCGATCCATCGCATATTTTACTTTCATATGCGGGGGCTGATCATATGTTCATAGACAACGCGGGCGACTTGCAGGTAGGTGTTTCCGTAGGTCAATTGATTGAAAAGAAACCGGTAGCGTACCAGTTGATTGACGGGCAGAAGGTATATGTTGAGTGCGCTTACAAGCTCAACGGCAGTCATGTTTCATTTGATTTGCCCCGAGGCTACGACCGGTGTCATGAGTTGATCATTGACCCCTTGCTGATTTTTTCAACGTACTCCGGAAGCACAGCAGACAACTGGGGAAGCACGGCAACGCCTGGAGAGCGTGGCAATCTTTACTCTGCAGGCGTAACCAATAAGGTACTCGGCGGGGATTTTCCAGCTACTGATGGTGCGTTCCAGGTTTCCTACGGCGGCGTGTACGACGTCGCCATTCTCAAATACGACTCGTCGGGATCAGCGCTATTGTATGCAACATATCTCGGCGGCTCCGGTACGGAATCGGCGCATAGTCTGGTAGTTAATGCCGACGACGATCTCATTGTGCTGGGGACTACAAGTTCCGTTGACTTCCCCACCAGTACCCTTGCGTTTGACAGGACTTTTAACGGAGGAACCCGCACCGGACTGGTTGTCGACTATGCAGACGGGTCGGATATTTTTGTCGCGCGCATTAGCCGTGACGGGAGCGCGCTCAAGGCGTCTACGTACCTGGGAGGAAGCAGCAACGATGGTCTGAACCCGATGTACGGTGCGTTGACAAAAAATTACGGCGATGAGATGCGTGGGGATGTGATCACGGATGCAAGCAATAATGTTCATATCACCACGGTGACCGGGTCGGCAGATTTTCCCATTGTAAATGGCGTGGATGCTGAGTACAACGGTGGTAACACAGATGCACTGATCGCGCAGCTCAACCCTGACCTTTCCCAGATAATCTGGTCTACATTTATGGGTGGAACTGGTGATGATGCCAGTCACACCATCAAGTTTGACAAACTCGGAAACCTCTTCGTTGGTGGTGGTACCAGCAGCCCTGCCTTTCCAGTTACATCCTCCGCGTATCAGAAGACGCTCGCCGGTAACGTGGACGGCTGGATTGCTAACATGGATTCTAAGGGCACAACGATTTACAACGCAACCTTTACCGGCACCAATGCTTTTGACCAGGTTTACTTCCTGGACCTGAACGAGGATGATGAGGTCTACGTGTACGGTCAGACAGCCGGTAGTTTCCCCATCACGGCAGGCGTGTACAGCAACCCAAACAGCGGACAATTCATTCAGAAGTTCGATCATGCGCTTTCAACCCTGGCATTCTCCACTGTCATCGGTTCGGGCGGAGGTATACCCGATATATCTCCGACGGCCTTCCTGGTTAACGACTGCAATAACATTTATCTCTCTGGATGGGGTGGTATTATCAATAGTCAGAGCTTCTACTGGCCAAGCAACACGATCGGTATGCCTGTTACGCCCGACGCATTTCAATCAACCAGCGGCGGATCCGATTTCTATTTTATGGTACTGACTGACGATGCATCGCAGTTTCTTTATGGAACATACCTCGGCGGGCTCGACTCACGCACCCATGTGGATGGAGGAACGAGCCGGTTCGATAAAGGTGGTATCGTATACCATGCCGTCTGTTCGGGATGCCGCGCAGCCAACGCAACGGGTGAGGCCTCGTCGGATTTTCCGACTACGCAAGGCGCATGGTCTAATACGAATAACAGTGAGAACTGCAATAATGCGGCGTTCAAGTTTGACCTGTCATCATTAAAGGCACGTATCCAGTCCAATTCTGTGAATTTGGATAGGCCAGGTTTAAACAAAATTTGCATCCCTGATCCAATTGTGTTTCAGAATTTAAGCACAGGAGGAGAAACATTTGAATGGGATCTGGGGGATGGAACGCGAATTGTGAAGCCGGACACATCGATGGTTACGCATCAATATGCCGCTACCGGAAAGTATACCGTATGGTTAAAAACCATTGACAAGGGAACATGCACCGGAAAGGATTCGGTATCTGTTAAGATTGAGGTCTTCATCGCTGAGACGCGTGTTCAAGAGGACGATGATGTTTGCCTTGACGCTCCCTACGAACTCCAGGCGAGCGGAGGTGTGCAATATGCGTGGACAAGTGCCGATGGATTGTTTACATCCAATCTTGCCGCCCCAACTGTTGTCCCCGCAGACACCATGTCGTATTATATCACCATTACTGAGGCATCAGGTTGTATTCAAAAAGACACTGTACAGTTGAATGTGATTCCGACCATCAAGCCCTCTTTTGAAATGGACCGGAGTGCAGAATGTTTTGAACGGCCCGCTGTACAAGTGATGAGCACAACAGACAGCCTGCAGTCCGGGGACAGATTGTTTTTTGATTTCGGCGATGGCAATACGTCCGACGAAACGCAAGCCTCGCACGAATACAAAGAAGATGGGTTGTATCAGGTGAGGCTTGTGGGTGTCCGCGAGTTTTGTGTGACGGAACAGATTAGGTCCATGCCGGTCTTCCGACTTCTTATTCCAAACGTGATAACCCCTGGACAACAGGATGACCAAAACGACAAGTTCACCATTCAATACGGAACAGTGCCCGGTACAACGCCGCTGACGTATGGCTACACCACCTCGGTCATTATTTATAACCGTTGGGGAACGGAGGTCTACAGTTCATCCGATTATCAATATGATTGGGATGGCGAGGGCCTGGCCGGAGGAACCTACTATTACGAAGTAACAGTTGAGGGACATTCAACCTGCAAGAGCTGGCTGCAGCTTATCAAGTAAAGTGAGTTAATTATTCGATTGGCGCTGGACTAAATGAGATTATAAATATTGCCAGCGCTAACCAACCCAGGACTACGCGCTTGGTGTCGAGTGGCTCCTCGATTTCCGAAGGCGGATGTTGTATGCCAATCACACGTGCAAGCATAAATACAAACAGCAGCCAGCCTGAGTAGCCCGTTACTGTTGGATAAAACCAGCTCATCAACAGCAAAAATGCAAGAATGATCAAAGCGTACATTAACGTATCGCGCTTTGACATGCCAAGCCCTCCGAGTACCGTGTAAAGAAACAGTGCCGACATCGGTATCCATATACCGAGGTTGCCATTGGTTTCGTGCACGTTGAACGCTCCCAATCCTGCATAGAGGAGCAGCGCGATAAAAAAAACGGATGCTATTAAACGATGCGTTTTGAATCCGAATAAACCGTAAACCACATGACCCCCGTCCAGTTGACCGACGGGCAAAAGGTTAATGCTGGTAAATACCAGTGAAAGGAAGCCGGCCAACAGAATTGGGTAATGCATCATCTCATGCGCGTTGGGTATCCGGACAGGGTCGCCGACAAATTTCTCAAAAAACATGAAAAGGAGATTCTTACCGATGACAATGTCAATTATGTTTTCAGGCTGGTTCTTATACACTACATCAGCATAGTTCAGGCCATACTGTTTGTATTCAGGATGGATCTGAAAAATGTATTCAGGTTCTGGAAGGG
>JANNPM010000040.1:0-15168 GCA_031400145.1 Chryseolinea sp.
CAAACTTATGAGGGCACTGAAAGTGGTAATTTAAAGCGCTTAAACGAAGGCGTGGAAAACAATTATGTGCCAGCGTTGTTATTGACTCTAAGGAGCTCAAAAAGTTCAGTCCTTTTATTCGCCAGGACAATATCAAGACAATATTTAGTCATTTAATTTGATTCATTTTCCAACTATTCTTAATTAAACTTCATCTATCATGCTATCACATCTGGCTTACGTGAGCGTAAGAAAAAAAAATTGTACCGACGAAGAGATTGAAAAAATTCTTGCCGCCTGTAAAATCAATAATGCACCACTCGATATCACGGGTGTTCTTCTTTATTCAGAGAGCAAGTTTATCCAATACGTTGAAGGGGAGTCAAGTGCATTAATGTCGCTTTACGATAAGATCAAAAAGGATGTAAGACACGAGAAGGCGGTGATGATCTCCTACAATCCAATCGCAAAAAGAATATTTCCAAGTTGGCAGATGGGCAGTCGCAAGATCGCCACCGATGATATCAGTTTTGTAAGCGATATCACTCCGGGTGATAAGGAACTATTTAAGAAAATTGTGACCGGCAAGGAAACAGAGGGGGCCAAGGTTCAGGATCTGCTGATGAAGTTTTTCAAAAAGTAAGCGTGTAACCAGGTCAGGGGATCATCGCTTCAGACAAAGATTGAGACGCTGAGTGATAAAAAAGGAGGGCAATAGCTTTTTTTGATCCGCCTTTGTTTTCAGTTCAGATATCTATATATAGACTGTTTAGTCTTTTATGAAGTATGGAAGCTCGTCAAGGGTTGCTGTTACGTTTATTGTCTTAGGACCAACAATGATTTTTCCGTGGATTTCGTCTCGCCATTTACCTTTTGGCAAAATCACGTTTCTCGACGCTGATGAAGTAAGAATAGGGGCCACCAGAATTCTATCCCCTACCATAAATTGATCATTGATTGCGGCGAAACCCTGATTCGGATAATTGTACTCCATCATTCTGACAATAGGCTCTCCGGTAATCGCAGCTTCATGTGTCAGCGATTCGATAAGATTAATGTGCCTCGATCTGAATGCAATTGATTTTTTTATAGCTGCTAAATGATCATGATCCAATATCCGCCACGGAGCAACGGAGAACTGCATCATGGGCATTAGCGAATGACACTGGGCTGATCTTACGATAAGGTCCTGATCGATACTTTTTAAATTAATGAATGATCCCATCTCACCGCCTCCTATCATATCGGGGCATGTAAATGGATATCCCATTATGCCTTGCAGTAAAATATCAGGAATCAATAAACGGAGATCTTCCCAGCTGTGACCTTTATCTCTTAAGCGTTGTGCTAACGGCTGTCCACCCATTTTCCATGTGGCACGGTATTCATTGAGAGTGTATTCCAATCCTATTTGTGCAAAGAGTTCAGAATGCTCGTTCGGGGTAACATTCTTCTTACCATAGGTATCGATATAGAATTCTGGATCTCCTGCATCAAATTTAAACCCGTCTATTTTGTTTGTATTCATTAGAAACTGCAGTTCATTATTAAACCAGCTCGCTGCAGCGGTGTCTGTAAAATCCAACACGGCACTTGCTCCATTCCACCATTTTACAAGCTTAGGATATCCTTCTCCGTCTTTGAGGAGGAGATCTTGGGCCTGAAGCTTTCGAAATGTTTCTGAATCAGGACTTACGAAAGGACATACCCAGACCATCACCTTAAATCCCCATTGATGAAGGGTGTCAATCATAGCCGATGGATTTGAAAATCGGGCAGGATGAAATCTCCAGGTCCCGTAATCTTCCTGCCAGTTATCATCGATCATGATTACCCCTGGAGGGAAGCCGTTATCGATGATGGCCTTTGCATAGTGGAGAACATCTTTTTGATTTTGGTTATAAAGCAGTTCAATCCATGTATTGTATTGTGGCTTTGTGAATAGAGATTCATCGGGAGTTCTTCTGGTGGGAGGAAAGTAATTCTTACTGGCAAACAGGTAGCCTTCCTTAAGAGTGCGTCCGGGCTTGCTTGAAAAAAATTCCCCTGAAGCCTTTACTAGTTTAATAGCGTCTTTGTCGCACCTAATTGTAAAGGCTTCTTCAGACCAGATGACTCTACCTTTGCTTGACAAGAGAAGTGGTTGGACCTGATTTCCATATAAATTTCCATGAAGACTTGAACTATATCCCGGACTAAGGGGCATCAGGTTGCCGTGATTGATTATGCCGATCCACCAGAATTCCCCTTGACTTATTGGGATATTCAGACGAACGGAATCGACATTTTGGCAAAAAGATTTGATTGTAATAATTGAATAGAGAATGATTACAATTAGCAATGTATGATAGGGTAATCGCATAGCTTGTTATTCCATATGGCCAAGCAAAAGGTTAAAACATAGTCCTGCAAGCAATAAAAGAAATGAAATGAAAGTATTACATACAATTATATGGGTTAATAATAATAAAACAAAATTTTAATTTGGTATTTTAGTTGCGAGATATATATACTTCTGGTAATATTGAGCTACTAAAAACTAAACGAAAGTATTTATAACCTGTAAAATTAAACTTTTATGAAAAAATTACTTACAGTTAATTTTGAAAAAGGTAAGCTCTTTTTAATGGCCGTCGGACTGGTAATGTTGAGTTCATGTGGTAGTGATGACGCAGCTCCGTCACCCGTTGCAGCATTTGATTACGACGCGGATGGTCTGGTAGTAACGTTTATAAATAGGTCCACAAATGCAACGACTTATCTATGGGATTTCGGAGATGGAGAGACGTCAACAGAAGAATCACCAGTCCATGAATATGCCAGTTATGGAGAATACACTACTAGACTCACTTCCACAGGAGATGGTGGCACTGATTCGTCAGACCCGGATCTAATTACCTTATCTAAGAGTTCACCAGTCGTAGTGGACGGTGTTTTTACAGAGTGGGAATCGATTGCAACTGCTTCTGTTTCGGAAGATGGCAATGGAGGTTCTATCGATATAATGAAAGTTGACTATGATGCACAACAAGTCTACATCTATTTGAAGGGTGATCTGAATGGCGTATTTGGTTTATTTATTAACGCCGATAACGACATAACAACCGGAGCCACAACTCCTAATTTCGATTATCTATGGCAAGACCTCGGTGCTGACTATTATATAGAAGGCAACTATGTAGATTGGGGTACTTTTTTTCAAAAAGATCCTAGTGATCCGGATTGGCTTTGGATTGACCTTGGTGCAAGCAGCGCAGTAATAACGAGCTCACAATTGATAGAACTAAGCGACGGGAAGGCAATAGAGTTTTCAGTTTTGCGATCTGGCTTGCCAGGTATATCATCTGAAGAAATTGGCCTTGCCATTAAAGATATAGATGCGAATTGGAACACAGCAGGGGGGTTACCTCCGCTTACTCTGAATGAAATTCCGGGTGTTGTATTCAAGTTAGATCTTACCAAATAAATTTTGAATTTGGGTTAGTGTGCCATTGAAGAGTGAGTACTCCGATGAGTTGGAGGTGAATTCCATATACTACTATAGATTTTTTACAGTGAGACGGGGGGAGTCAGAGATGTTTCAAACTTCTTTCCGGGAATGGATGTCATTGAGTAAAGGAGAGCGGCCGTTGACATCCATTCAGAATATTAAAAATTTAATTCAAAAAAAATGAAACGTACAAGTGAGATTTTTTTGGTTATCCTTTTTCTTTTTGGATGTGGTTCTGAAAGCGAGGTTGAAACTGAACCGGAAAACAAGGTAACGATTGTTTATGAAGAAAGTGCTGAAGATTTTCCAAATCCTGAGCGAGGATTTTATCGATATTCTGAGACTTCTGGGAGTCAATATTCAGCCCTTTCGGAAAGTGTATTAAAATCATTTCGAACTTCCAAAAATAGTAGTGGCGCAACCTACCAATCCGTAAGTACATTATTATTCCGATATTATATTCTGGATACGTTTAAGGATGGGCCAATCTCCGAGTCATTCATCAATCAGGCGAAGGGCGACTACATTACAGCTCGCAATGCCGGAGTCAAAATCATTCCCCGGTTTACATACACCGTGGATACCAATGATGGTTGTAATGAAGGTATATGCCCTCCGTATGGGGATGCCCCTAAAGCGATTGTCTTAGGACATATTGAACAGTTGAAACCAATTTTCCAGGAAAACGCGGACGTAATAGCATGTGTGCAAATGGGGTTCATCGGTATTTGGGGTGAACAATATTATACAGACTATTTTGGAGATGCATCGTCCAGTGGGCAAGGAAAGCTGCTTGATGAAAACTGGCAAGATCGAATTGATGTTCTGTCTGCTCTGCTCGAAGCTGTTCCAACCGATATAATGGTTCAGGTCCGGTATCCTCAAATAAAGCAACGCTATATCTACGGTATTTCGGCGACTGTAAATTCAGCAGCATTAACAGAAGCGGAAGCATTCACCGAATCGGATAAAGCCCGAATAGCCTATCACAATGATTGCTTACTTGCCAGTTCGGATGACTATGGAACATATACAGACTATGGCAATTCTTCCTCACCCAGAAAATCGGCCACAACGGTATTACGTCAATACTTCTCTGAAGACAGTAAATATCTTGCCGTTGGCGGTGAGACTTGTTCGGATGGATATAGTCCTCAAAATGATTGTGAGCCTGAAGGAAAAGCTCAGGAAGAACTTAGCACCATGCATTATTCGTATCTCAATGCAGACTATAACAATAGTGTAAATAATGATTGGGTGACCGGTGGTTGTATGGAAGACATTACAAAAAAACTGGGGTATCGGTTCGTTTTGAAAACAGGTGAATACCCTCATACGGTTAACGCCGGTGAAGTGCTCTCTGTAAAAATTGATTTAGAGAATGTTGGCTATGCCTCGCCCTTTAAAGCAAGACCTGTCATGCTCATCTTGCGTAATAAATCCACAGACGAGGAATATGAATTTGCTTTTGATACCGACATAAGAAAATGGTTCACCGGATCCTTGACCCTTGATGGTTCTTTTGAGTTGGATTCAGATCTAGAAAAGGGGGAGTATGAAATGTTTATAAACTTCCCGGATAAGAGTGAGAGCATCTCCAGCCGCTTTGAGTACAGCATTCGATTAGCGAATACTGAAGTATGGGAGGAAAGCACCGGATTCAATAAGTTAAATCACACTTTATCCATTCTTTAGTTGATGGTGATTTCAACAAAGCTTATGAGTTCATAGATCTGATAGCCATGCAACCAATGTCGATCAACAGGAATTAGTCATATCCAAAAGCCTTGATTAAAAGAACTATTCGGAAAGGAGAAAAATTGCAATCATAGCCAAAAAAACGCCAATCGCTAAAATGGATCCAGGAATTATTGCGTACATAATTAACGATAGAATGACCGTGATGATCGGAGAAAGTCCGGTAAGCGGCACAACGATAATTGATTTACCGTAACGAATAGCGTACACTAAGGTTAACGCACCCACTGAATTTAACAGGTGGATCAGGAATGCTAAGTAAGGCCCCTTCATTTCCAAGTTAATTGGTTTGGAAAAATCGGTCATTAAAACAGCAATAGGTATCAGCGACAAACCGGTGACCATCATGTAAAAGAATATGCTTTCGGCTTTCATTGTATTGTTGGAGAATTTCATGAAGAAAGCTTGTATCCCCCACATTATAAAGACCAGAATAGTAAGGATTAGCCATAAACTACCAGACGTTGTTTTATCGGATGGTGCCTGATAGGAAAGAAAAAAAATAGCAATCAGCGCGATAGCAATTCCAGTCCATTGACGCGGAGATGCCTTTTCTTTAAGAAAAATGGAAGAAAGAAAAATAGTCACAATTGGGAAGAGAGAGATGAGCGGGAAAACGACATAGGCAGGGCCATCTCGCAACGCCTGGAATAAAATCAATTGCCCTGCCGCCCCCAGTAATCCGACGATGGATCCAAGAATCATTGATCGTTTATCATATTCCAGCTTCCAGCTAATGAACCAAAGGGCAGTCAGCGAGCAGGGGATCATGGTTATCGCCCAGATGCAATATCCCAACGTCGCAGGAAAGCCTGATTTTTCCGGAATTTCTATGAAAGCACCCCAAATTCCCCAAAAGACGGCAGTCACCATTGCATAAAGAAGCCAGGTCTTGGATACAAGCCGGATTGCCAAACTTTTGAATTCCATAGATGCTTACGAATAAAATTTTATCAATATGCAATGATAAAAAATTTAATATTATATTTAAGTAATTAAACGAAAGATTTATATTTACGAACACTTACTATTAATTCTATGATAAAACTTCTATCCAACACAAAACTTCTGGTTTTATTAGGCTTCAGCGCATTCGCCGTGAATGCACATGCACAGAACACTATAACAGGAAAGGTATCTTCTGTTTCCGAAGCTTCGGCGCTTCCTGGTGTAAACGTAATCTTGAAAGGTTCAACGAAAGGAACTACTACAGATGAGAAAGGAGAGTTTACTATTGATGCAAACCCCGATGATATATTGGTTTTTTCATTTATTGGTTTTACTTCAGAAGAGGTTAAGGTTGGGAATCAATCCACAATAGACGTGACGTTATCTGAGTCGCTTGACCAATTAACGGAGATTGTTGTTGTAGGGTATTCAGAAAAAAGGAAACAAGAGATCACCGGAGCTATATCAACTTTGTCTGCTGAACAGCTCAAGGGTGTCACGGGCTCTAATCTGGAATACATGCTGCAGGGTAAGGTTGCGGGAGTCCAGGTCTCGACGGTCAGTGGAGAACCTGGAGCAGTAGCCGAGATTAAAATTCGGGGAATATCATCCATAACCGCTGAAAGACCCCCATTATTTGTAGTAGATGGAATTATAGGAGGGTCGTATAATCCGAATGATGTTGAAAGCATCACGGTACTCAAGGATGCCGGTGCCGTTGCATTATATGGATCGCACGCGAATAGTGGGGTTATAATAGTTACAACCAAGAGGGGAACAACCGATGCCCTGAACATAACATATAAAGGAACCATAGGTAATCGAAAAATCACAACAGGGAATTTTCAGATGATGTCTTCTTCTGAAATCTATGATACAGAGCGAAAAATGTTCAACAGTTCTGCAACTTTTAAAAATTTTAGACCTTCTGAGGATTTAAAAAATTCAAACTATAATTGGTTGAATATTGTCTATCATGATGGGACGATCACAAATCATAATATCTCCCTGTCACAGAAGTTAGAGAAATTGGCATTCTATCTCGGAGCGGATTATTACAGGGAGGAAGGGACATTGATGTCAACAAACTACGAACGTTTAAATATTCGCTCAAACATTGATTATAAAATTGGTAAGTCGATTCGTCTCACGACAAATTTGAATGCAATAAGCGATAAGAATAACTACGCGGGAGAATGGCAATGGACGTATAATTCTTACCTGTATTTACCATATGACAGTCCCTATGATGCTGATGGAAATATAAGGTATGTAGATGGTACCACTACCGGTTGGTATACAAGGGATAAACTTAATGTTTTGCACAATGCACAATACAATACTTATCAGGTCCGATCCTTTACCTTGAATGCAGATGTGGTTCTGTCTGCCACAATAACTCCATGGCTCAATTTTCAATCACGTAACAGGATCGCCTATTATACAAATAGAGATGATCAGTACAAGGATTCAAGAACAATTGAGGGCCAGGCCGTTAATGGACAAATTGGTTTCGATACCGATTTAAACACAAGCTATATTTCAACCAACCTTCTAAAATTCTCAAAAGACTTTACCGGGGATCATCATATTGCAGGGTTTGTAGGAGTAGAAGGAGCCTCTGACAATAGTGAGAGTGCTGGTTCGACTGCAATTGGAATCGCATCTGGACTTACCGCACCAGGCGCTGCGTCAACGCCCACCGACATAACAGGGAATGAGATTCCCGGCCGGGCAATGTCGTATTTAGCCTCGTTAGACTATGACTTTAAAGGAAAGTATTTTCTATCAGGGTCTTTTAGACGGGATGGTTCCTCGTTGTTTGGAAAAAACAACAGGTGGGGAAATTTTCCGGCAATATCTGCTGCATGGCTTGTAAGTGAAGAGGACTTCATGATGCCGGTTGAAGCAGTTTCCTTGCTCAAGCTGAGGGGAAGCTATGGAGTAATTGGTAATGCCAATATTGATCCATTTCAGTCCCTGGCAACATATAATTTCGATGCTCAATACAATGGTTCTCCCGCAGGTTATCCGGCAACGCTTCCAAATGACAATTTGAGTTGGGAAGAGACGAAGACATCAAATATCGGAGTGGATGTCAATTTGTTGAACAGACTCGACATTTCAATTGATGCATTCCATAAAAATACTGATCAACTTTTGCTTTATGTTCAATTGCCGACATCGCAGGGCTTTGAACAGGCATTAAGAAATGCAGGAACGGTTACAAACAATGGCTTGGAGTTCACCGTCGGTGGGGATGTCTTTTCAAAAGGAGAATTCAAGTGGAATGTTTCGTTCAATATAGGAACTGTTAAAAATAATGTTGAAAAACTTCCAGGAGGGCAAGAGGTACGACTGGGTGGAGATGTTAATCAGTTGCTTCGTGAGGGCGAATCACTGGGAAGCTGGTACATGCCTAAATGGCTGGGCGTTGATGCAGATAATGGAGATCCTCTCTGGGAACAGGTTACCTACGATGAGGATGGAATTGAAACAGGAAGGGCGGCGACAAATGATTACGCACTTGCCACCTTTCAAATTGTGGGTTCAGCAACTGCAAAATACTATGGTGGACTTACTAATGTTTTTTCTTTTAAAGGATTTTCATTAAGCGCAACGGCAAGCTTCCAGTCTGGAAATCAGATTTATCACCGTACAAGAGAATTTGTAGATTCTGATGGAGCCTATTTCGGATTTAATTTAATGCAGTTGCAAGATGATTGGACGCGTTGGGAAAATCCGGGCGATAATGCAACTCATCCAAAGCTGGTTTATAACGGTAATAAACTTTCAAATAAAACGTCATCGCGTTACCTGGAGGACGGGGACTTCATACGCCTGAGAAATGTCACACTATCCTATGCTGTACCAACCAAAATAATCTCACGGTTGAGAATGTCTTCGGCTAGTGTTTTTGTATCGGGTGACAACCTATTCACACTAACCAAATTTTCCGGGTTGGATCCGGAGGTTAATAGTTTCTCCAATACGAATTATTATCAAATACCGGGTGTATCAGATTTTAAATATCCGATCAGCAAACAATATCTCGTGGGTATTCAAGTGTCCTTTTAATTTAAAATAGCTAAGAATATGATACGTATAAAATATATAAGCTACGTGACAGTATGCTTGTTGATTCTTCACGTAAGTTGTGATATGGATGTTGTACCGAGTGATGGAATTACCAAAGATCAACTTTCGGATGTTCCAAACGGTTTACAATACGCCACCAATGGTAATTATACCATGATAAAGGACATCCTTAATTATAACGGCCAGGATGATACCCGGAATTCGTACGTTCGGCATTTCAACCACCTGGCAGAGTATCCGGCCGATAATGTGACCTTGAGCGGTTCAACATCAGATAATCTGTATAATGCCGCTACCATGCAACATTATCCGGGCATGCTCAACACCACCTACTTTTGGTATGTTGGCTATAAAGTAATTAATGGCGCGAATCAAGCCATTGAGGCTGCCAGTGAAGGCGAGAGTGATGCTACGGATCAGTTACTGGGCGAAAACTATTTTATACGCGGGATGGCACAATTTGATTTGCTACGGTTTTTCGCGAAGCCGTATTCTCATGGAGTTGATAATGACGGAATTATTCTTCGTTTGGCAAGCTCGGAGGAAGATAAGAAAGCACGCGCTACGGTTGGCGAAGGTTACAATCAGGTGATCAGTGATCTGGAGAAAGCGGCAACTCTTATGAATAGTTCCGCTCAACGCGGAATTGAATATGCTTCACAGGAGGCAGCCTGGGCTTTACTGTCCCGAGTTTATTTGTATATGGAAAATAACGAAAAATCAATTGAGTATGCTTCAAATGTTATCGAGTCTCGCAGGTTCTCCCTGGAACCTAAGGAGAACTATGTAAATTCTTTTTGGAATACACAGAGTTCAAATGAATCGATTTTTATCGTTAAGCACGAGCTTCAGGATGATAGAGGCGGGTCAGCTATTGGCTCAATGTATCTGACCGATCGTGGTCTGGGATGGGGCGAGGTGTATGCTTCAGAACCATTTCGTGAACTTTTGACACAATACCCGGAAGATGTAAGAAATGATCTGATTAAGCCGGATCTTGCAGAGGATGGTGTAACCGTAAAAACGAGGAATGGAATCCCTAAATATTTCATAACGAAATTCTCTTACCAGGATGACTATGTAACATTAAGTTCACCACACATTCTTCGGTTGGCTGAAATGTACTTGAACCGTGCAGAAGCGTACGCTAAAACGAATCAGGACCAGAAAGCTCTCGATGATATAAACGTGATCAGGGAACGTGCTGGTTTATCAGGCGCAGCGCTTTACACGATGGGAGACCTTCAGGGTACCGGATCTGTGCTTGATGCTGTCTTGCAGGAGAGAAGATTGGAACTCGCTTATGAAGGCCACCGTGCCTTCGATGTATATCGCAATAAAAAAGTGATGGATAGAAGTTTTCCTGGCGTGCAATTGCCTGAGGGGCAAAATACTCTTCTCATCAACTGGGATAATCCGCGCATTATTTATTATATCCCCAACGATGAAATATTTGCTAATCCAGAATGTGACCAAAACGAATGATTGAAAGGATTGAGTTGAGATAAAATCTCGGTATAAATGATGAAATACAAATATGATAGTCTCTTTTTGTATTTCATCATTTTGCTTTTGCTTAAGAAGCTATAATTACTTCAACGCCTGCATCAAGAAGTCTTTTCCGATCATCATCGGGAATCTTTTCGTCGGTGATGACTTTTGAAATTTTATTGATGGAACAGATAAAAGCCAGGCTTCTTTTTTTGAATTTACTGGAGTCGACCAGTAGAATAACTTCCTTGGATATTTCGATCATTATTTCATTTAGCTTGGCCTCTTCGATATTGGGAGTGAAAATCCCTGATCGTGTATCAAATCCATCAACTCCCAGGAACGCCTTGTCAACATTAAAATTCCGAAGGCTTTTCTCTGCCAGTGGCCCCACCAGGGATTGTGAATTTTTCCGCAGATACCCCCCGGGAATAATCATATTGATATTCTGATTGGACATCAATTGATTTGCAATATTCATTGCGTTAGTGATTACCGTCAAATCATGGAAATCGGGAAGATTACGAACCATCTCTGCCGTTGTGGATCCTGAATCTATAATTATAGTATCCGATTCTTTAACCAGCAAAGCAGCTTGCTTTCCAATCTTCGCTTTTTCCTGGAAGTTAATCTTGTTTTTATCGGACAGCCGTGGATCAATACCAACACTGGTTTCCCGGCTCATTGCACCACCCCGGGCACGAATCAGCATGTTTTTCTTTTCAAGACGATCAAGGTCATTGCGAATCGTCACTTCGCTGACGTTAAACTCTTTACTTAAGTTTTCAACAAATACTTGTCCCTTTTCATGAAGTAAATGAAGGATTTTTTTTCGCCTGCTAACTGTAGAGTCTTCTGTTCCTCTACCTCTCCGCTTGGTTGCCATTTTTGTAATTTTTTATTCTTTCAAAATTTATACAAATAATAATGATTTAAAACTTTCTTATATGATTAAGCTTTCTTTATGGCTACGAGTGATTTCCAATAATTAAATGATTAGTTAACAAAATGATATAATATCGAAATTAAATGGAAGTATTTGTATATTGTACGAAACAAAACGAAACTATTTTATTATATTTGGTTCATTAGTGATAGACAAAACTGCTTATGAAACAGATATTATGGATGATAGTTATTCTTCCTATAATCTTGGCGCCTTCTCCCGGATGTGCGCAGAACGATATGTCCCGGCTTTTGCTGAAAGATTATCAGCCTAAATCAATTTATAGGATCCAGATAACACCCATTACAAAGGCAAAATTTTCGGTTATCGATATGCATTCACATGCTTACGCGACAACGGATGAAGAGCTTGCACTTTGGATCGCAACAATGGATGAAATTGGCATTCAAAAAACAGTAATACTTTCGTTTGCAACCGGAAACAAGTTTGACTCTATCTATGCCAAATATTCTAAATACGGAGAACGCTTTGAAGTTTGGTGTGGATTTGATTATACCGGCAGTGATCAACCTGGGTGGAGTGAGAAGGCAGTAAAGGAATTAGAAAGGTGCTACGCATCAGGCGCTCGTGGCGTCGGTGAGCTAGGAGACAAGGGGATGGGTGAGGTGTATTCTCAACCTACACCGGGTTATGGAATTCATATTGATGACCCGCGAATAAAACCATTGTTGAAAAAATGCGCTCAGTTAAACATGCCGGTAAGCATTCACGTGGCAGAGCCCTATTGGATGTATGAACCAATGGACTCCACGAACGATGGACTTATGAATTCCTATGCCTGGCGAATTGATCAGCGTAAGGAAGGGTTGTTAGGGCATGCTGCATTAATCAAAACGCTTGAAAATGCAGTGAGAGATAATCCACATACCACGTTTGTTGCATGTCATTTCGCAAATTGTGAACACGACCTCTCGATCCTTGGATCGCTGTTAGATAAATACAACAATCTGTATGCCGACATTGCCGCTCGTTATGGCGAGACGGCTCCCATCCCGAGGTATATGGCAAATTTTTATACGAAGCATCAGAATAAACTGGTGTATGGAACTGATATGGGGCAGGATCCAAAGATGTATCGTGCCACCATTCGCATCCTTGAAACAACGGATGAACATTTTTATGAGCACAACTACTTTCACTATCACTCGCCACTTCACGGATTCGGTCTGTCGGATTCGGTATTGAAAAAGATTTACCAGACCAATGCACTTAAAATTCTGAAAAATAAATGAGGTACTGCTATTTCGTTTTACTTGCCCTTGTCACTGCCCAATTTGGCTGCTCTGACAAGCAGCGTTTGATTGAGCATGGAAATCTTGTCATAGCCATCTCCCCCGAGCTGCATTGTTTGGTATCCTCCAAACTGTCCATTGCCAAACCATTGATGCGTGATGCCAATGCATCAGAGTATTTGGTAACAAGAGATTTCATAGCAAAGGATTTTTTAATTACAGATTCCTCGATTGAAGACATCCATGACTTAACGGGTTCGGGTAAAGAATGGACTATAAAAGGGTCGCACAAGGGTGACGAATCCATAATCAAAGTTTTACATGTTAAACTTTACGATTCTGTTTCGGACATTGCGTTGATTCAAACCGTTTATATCAACAATTCATCAAAGAGAATCGAGGTCAGTAAGTGGGTAAATAATCAATACAGCATTCGGGCGGAAAATGATTCCCCCAGGTTCTGGTCGTTTCAAGGAGGGTCTACCAGTGAACGAAAGGATTGGGTTCAACCCATCGGAAAAGGTTTTTTGCAGAAAAATTTTATGGGTCTTAGTAGCACAGACTATGGCGGAGGTATTCCGGTAACAGATGTTTGGCGAACCGATCAGGGCATTGCCATCGGACATGTTGAGCTCAAACCACAGATGGTCTCTTTGCCCGTGGAGTACAACCAATCGGACGCATCTGTTAACATTTCTATTCAATATGAATTCTCCAAGCCTGTACAACTGCTACCGGGTGACACGCTTAAAACAGCAGAGACGTTTGTCATGGTTCATGATGGTGATTACTTCAAGTCATTGAAGGCTTATGGAACCATATTGGAACGCAGAGGTTTGAACTTTGATAACCACCAGGAAGATTCATACGAATCTTCCTGGTGTGCCTGGGGGTACGGCAGGGAGTTTACATTAAACGAGATTGTCGGCAGTTTACCAAAAGTGAAGGAGCTTGGGATTAAGTGGGTAACCATCGATGATGGATTTCAGCAAGCGCTGGGAGATTGGGACGTGAATCAATCAAAATTCCCCGAAGGCAATGATCAGATGAAGGAGCTCGTTGAAAAAATTCATTCGCATGGTTTAAAAGCGATGATTTGGTGGGCACCTTTGGCGGTGCACCCAAACAGTAAACTGTTGAAAAATCACCCAGACCTGAAATTGCTTAACAGCGATTCAACACCTCGCGATATCACATGGTGGGATGCTTATTATATGTCACCCACCTATCCTGAAACCATAACGCACACAAAACAAGTCCTCGATTTGTTCGTGAACGAATGGAAATTTGATGGAATAAAAATGGACGGGCAGCATTTGAATGCCGTTCCGTCGGATTACAATACGACACATCATCTTGAGTACCCGGAAGAGTCTTACGAAAAATTGCCCGATTTTTTTAAGATGATCTATGCAACGGCAACACAGTACAATAAAGAATTAGTTCTTCAGCTTTGCCCTTGCGGGACGTGTATGTCGGTTTACAATATGCCATACATGAACCAGGCTGTAGCCTCAGACCCATTGTCAAGTTGGCAGATAAGACACAAAGGTAAAACTTATAAAGCCTTAATTGGCAGAACGGCCTATTTCGGAGATCATGTGGAATTAAGTGACGGAAGAGTTGACTTTGCAAGTTCGTTTGGCGTAGGGGCTGTGTTAGGTACCAAGTTTACATGGCCGAAGGAGAATCCTAAAGTTGAAGAAGCAAATTTATTGACGGCGGAGCATGAAGTTGTTTGGAGAAATTGGTTTACACTATACGATCGCAAAATGCTCTCAAAGGAAGAGTATTTAGGAGATTTGTATGATATCGGGTATGACATTCCTGAAACACATGTTATTCAGAAGGGCGACACCTTACATTATTCCTTTTACAATAAGCACTGGAACGGAACAATAGAACTCAGAGGCTTATTGAAAAAGAAATACCAGGTGCGCGATTATATCCACCATCTCGATTTGGGTGTGGTTCAAGGACCCGAAGCGAAGTTGAATGCAACCTTTAGCCGTTCACTGCTCCTGGAGGTCTTTCCTATTCCTATGGATAACTGAAATTATGAAAGTGTGGAAAGGCACGCCGTCCGCTGCCATGCGTATGAGCTTCGGAATCAGCTTTTCACCTGTCTGTTGTGATCCGGTTCCATATTGATTGAACGGGCGCGCGATGACGATATTCTGGCCCGCACGAACTCGATTCTGCGC
>JANNPM010000063.1:0-2904 GCA_031400145.1 Chryseolinea sp.
GCCGCCTGGTGTGCCACGGGTAAGCCCATTACGTAAGTTTGGCTTGAATTTATTGATGTCGACGCCGTTGTGCACCACGAAATCCCGATGTGGAGTAACGACATCGCCCATGATACGGTTCCTAAGATAGTCGGAAACAAAAAAGTTGCAATCTGTCCTGCTGAGGTGTTTCCTTTCCTTTTTCCTGAACAAAGAGGGAAACAAAACATTCTTAAAGGTTTCATCAAAAGGAGATGCATTGACTTCCGTGGCAATAAGCAATTTCGGAAATTTGTCTCTTAATTTTTCTAATTGAAGAAAATTGGAATCTAATCGAATAAGGATTGCGTCAGGATTATCGCGTTTGATTACAGAAACCAATTCAACGAGCTTAAATGTGTTTCTCCGGTAAAAGAAAAACATTTGAAAAAGCGGAATAGAGCGCAAAGCTATCCGAAGTTTGCTCCCAACGTTAGTGGTGGCGGTAACGGCCGTGTTTGGAAATATCAGAACCTCCTTAATAAGCGGGTGTTTACGCGCAGCCTCAACGAAATGCGTCGAATGCGTACTGCCGCCATGTGTCGCATGGTATGCCGTAGTGTAATATAACAATTTCAAATTACCCTGCATTCACAATGTTCGTAAGCGCTTCATCCATCAACACATTTTTAGTGGTCTTTTTCATGATCGCTTTGAACGCTTCAAATTCAAGGTCAATATTGTGTATCCCTTGTTCTTGAATAAATGCCTTTGCGCGCTGGGGATCCTGGATCTCATCCCTGTACCCCGAGCCGAAAGGCGTCTTGTAAAACGTAAATCCCGTAATGAAAAACTCGTTGAAATCTGCGGCCAACAAGACAGCGGTGAGTGACGTAAACCCAACGGTCGGCCTTAAACCATTCAGGGGTGCACAGATCTGAGCATATAGCGTTTTTGGTAGGGTGAACGTCTTCCGTTTTAAAAGGTATTTCTTATAGAAATTAAAAGTATTACGGAGCCCGCTTAATGTATTCCTAGGGTTGATAACATACTGGATGCCTTGATTATCATACAGAGAAAGATCAAGTATTCCCCCGCCACTTATACCATTTTCATAAAAACTATGGAAAAGGATGTCAGTTCGCTTGCCAATGTCAATTTCAAATTTACTACTCGCTACCACATAGGGCGATTTATTCACTCTTATCACTACATCAAACGAATCAATAAAGCTTCCGGATCCGGTATTGAACGCCGAACTAGCCGGACCTACCAGCGCTACTCGCTTTCCCGTGAGCATCTCAAAAGGAAAAACTCTTAAATAGAGCGCCGTGAGCCAGAGCCCGTAAATTGCTCTGAAAAACTTCCTACCTTTCATTTTCCATAGGATTGCTCCATCCTATCGCTGGTATCACAGTATGCAAAACGCTCAATGTATTGCGGAGATAAGGCCTTGAGCTGAGTATTATTATAACCAACGAAGGTTATTCCGTTGGCTTCGGCCGCCTGCAGATCATTGATTGAATCACCAATTAAAACTGCGCTCCGTGAAGGATACTTTTGAAGCGTCCTGGCGACGAGCGCTGTTTTAGGTGTTGGGGATCCCTGGATGCTCTTGAAATAGGATGCAATTCCTATCGCTCGGCATATCTCATTTAGTTCTGTTCCATCTGACCCTGAAACAATATGCATATCGATTCGATCGTAGTTTTGCATTACAAATTTAAGAGAATCTTGAATAAGCAATTTTGGATTTAGCAGGAGACTCATCACGACAGTCGAGAATTGTTCAGCTAGTTCCATAACCTTTTCATCAGTGATAGATTCATGCCTAATTGATTCAAAGAAATACCGGAATTTCACATATCGCGAAAGCCCTCCATTTGCGCGATGGTAGTTTAGCAGCTCTTGTACCTCCAGCGCCGGATAGTGAGACAAGACTTCTATAAATCCCCTGTCCCTTATAGGCATTGAGTCCATGAGTACGCCGTCAAAATCCCAAAGAACGCAGTCAAATTTTGAAAAACTTATCATATATCGCTTCAGCTATCATGAAATCGTCAACCCAATCAATATCAAAAGACTTTATCTTGTCCTGCTCATACAACATTGGTTTTAACCCAACCCTGTTTTCATTGCCTATGTAAATCTCCCGCGATGTTATGAACATTGCGTGATTCACCTCATACAAGATCGGGAGATCCTGAGTTCTCGGCCACTTGTTAACTTTAGCATCGTAATTGAAAACCTCGGCATCGCTGTTCAACAAAAAATTCTGCAATGGCATCACACTGATCAGAGAGTCAAATCCCTGATCAAGTCCCTCAAAATATCGTTCTATACCTTTGTCATAATCTTCCGCTCCTACAAAAGGTGTTGTTGTATGGCCCCATATAATATGCAGCTGGTCAGTTATTTTAGGAACATAATCGATGAGGTCGGTAAGCACAGTTGTATCGAGACACAGATCGTCGGGCCTCTCTACAACCGTTATGTGATCTTGACCTGGGTCAATTTTATGAGCCACCTCCATAGAAAGTTCATCATTTGTAGAAAGAATTATTGACCTCAACGTCTTGCACTTGACAAGTTGCTTAAGCTTCAGTTCCAGAATCCCTCCCTCTATTCCTGCAAACGGACGCGTATTTTTTGATTTAACCCGCTGACTTCCCTTTCGCGTAGGAAGAAAAAAACAAATATCTCTTTTCATATCAAGAAAGAATAGACCGATATAACCCGGAGGTTTTTATAGTTCGTCGGCGTAATCGAAACCACCAATATACCGCAGAATTCTTCAAAGGCCCTAAATAGAAAATCATTTTCGTCGGAAAGGTTCTTTTCTAACTGAGTGAGAGAATTCTCCTGGTAGCCGTCGTAACCGACAAGATAAACTTCTGTTACGCCTAAAGTTAAGGCAGTTTGGAGGGCAAGCGCAGTGTGAGAATC
>JANNPM010000130.1:0-8242 GCA_031400145.1 Chryseolinea sp.
AGGACCAAAAAGTGGTCCAAAGAATGGGGAGTACTAAATGTAGATACCGGCTACTTCCATGAATAAAATAGTTTAATGGCTTTTCGTGCAGTACCAAAATGAAACAAAAGTAGAACGACTAGCGTAAAGATAGCAACGGCTAGAACTGTATTCAGATGTTGGGAGGAAATTAGAAAGCCGCCAATCAGCGTTCCGACTGCTGCACCGATGTCACGCCATGTTGCGTTCTCCGCGACTGTTGCCAAAGAATGAGAATCGCCTTTCGAGGCGGACCCCGGAGTAACGGCAGCGTTGATACTATAAAAAGTAAACACGATAACAGCACCTGTACCGATCCATCCGGAAAGGATTAGAACCAATCCAAACGCAACCAAAGCCATCGAGATGTTGAAGACACGATCAAGGCCAATTTTGTCCGCAATCCACCCTCCCGCTGGAGATAATACGACAAGACAAATTCTTCTGTAGCCAAGATAAAGTGCTGCGAGTGTTGTTGCCGTTACGACCGTGATGCTTGCACGGAAATGCAAGAACAATACTGCAAGGACAACGACTAAAATGCCATCAATTAAAATTGATGACACTAGTGTGATGGAATTTAGAGATGACGGCCATCGAATAAACTTCCTTCTTTCGAGGGCTTGTGTTTTGTCATTCACATTGGGCAACGAAAAGGCGAAGTACAAAGCTGGAGTTGATAGTAAGGCCAATAAATAAAATATTGTCTGCGGTTCGAAGTAGCTTAATAGCACGGGTGCCATAAACAATGAAACCATTGGCCCCGCTTCCTGCAAACTCCTGCTGATGCCGAGTACAAAACCTTTTCTTTCGTGCTGAAGAGCATAGCCAAGAGTACCAATTCGCATCGCAGAAAATGCCAGACCCCAGCTGACTCTGAATGTCATCCAGGCAATTAAGCTCGTTGCAATCCCATATCCCAACGTTGAAGAGATCGCCAGTGCTACAGCTAAAATCATGATCGAACGAAGACCATATTTTGCAAAGGCATGAACGAGTAAAGTATTTGAGATTATCCGAACGAATCGATTAATCGAAAGAAGTAATCCAACCCAAATAACCGGAACGCCTACTGAATCAAAGTTGACAGGAAGGAACGGATACAAAAAAGCATCACCAAAGCTCGCGAATGCAAGTGCAAGCGCGGCAAATGCAGATGCCTTTAGTCCATTACTCTTTTTCTCAACCATTTATCCGCAACAGGCTGCTGCCGTTGTCTCTTTTGGTTTACCTTCAATACCACAACACGCATTCGCTCCTGCATTGCCACCGAGATCTACACTGCAAACGCCCGTCTCGGGAAGGTCAAGCTCAACGTTGAGCGCTGCTTCCATGTCGCCATCTAATGCAGCAACAATCGAACGCACTTGTTCATATCCCGTTGCCATCAGAAAGGTTGGAGCGCGTCCATAGCTCTTAGAGCCTACGATGTAAAAGTCTTTCTCAGGATGGCGAAGTTCTTTTTCACCATGTGGCCTCACCGTTCCACAGCTATGAATGTTAGGATCGATCGACTCTGCAATTTCATGAACGCTTTCGAGTGAAGGATCAATGCTCAGGCGGATCTCACGAATAAATGAGAAGTCAGGACGTGACCCAGTATTGCTAATGATCTCGTCAATTGGAGGCAAGGCGTATTTCTGATCGCCTTGGAATCCAACTATACTGAGTCTTCCTGCCTTCTTAATGATTTGTTGAATCTGGAATGGCGTGTAGACATCCACACGATCATTGTTCACCAATTCTTCGATCTTGATTCCCAACGCACCCCGTGCTTCCAGCGCATCATTTTCCTGACCGCCATAAACATCACGAACATTTTTCTTTCTTAATACCCAATTGATCTCCGTACCCGGGTATTTGTCTTTCAATTTATCTAATTCAAGAATAGCATTGATAGAAGAATGTCCACTACCTACAACAAGAACACTTTTGTTTCTATACCTGTCGGAATGTTGATCAAGGATGTCAGGGATACCGTAAAATATATTGTCCCGATTTTCAACTTCTCCAACAGCATACAGGCCACCTGATCCAATTGGGTTTGGCGAACTCCAAGTTCCCGTGGCATCGATTATTGCCTGGGCCTCAAATTGTTTTACCTCGCCTTCTTGTAGGACCTGAATCACAAAAGGTAGATTCTCTCGCCCTTGTGTTTTCATCTTATCGAGGTTCTTCCTTCCGATTGATAATACCTTCGAATTCAAATAAGTATTGCTCTTGATAAAAGGCAGTTCATAGAACGGCTTGAAATACTGATTGAACAACTCACCTCCCGTTGGCAATCCCTCGTCATTCGGACTTTGCCAGGTCGTCTTATTCAAGAGTTGTCTAGCGGCCTTGTCAATGTTATACTTCCACGGAGAAAACACTCGAATGTGTTTCCATGACTGGATATTTGATGCTACGGTTGAACCAGTTTCAAAAAGTATGAACGGGATACCGCGAACTTCGAGGTGAGCGGCTGCAGCCAGTCCAACCGGTCCGGCTCCTATGACTGCTACAGGTAGTGATTTATACTTTTCCATCTTTAGATACTCTCAAACATAAAGACGGAGAGATAGAAAAAAGATGCAGTAACCGGCTAAAAATGCAATAAATAAGACCTCAATTCGGCTAAAAACCGAAATTCTATAATTGATTCAGTCAATTGTATAAACCCAATGTGGCTCAAAACCCACATATTTGCAGATCTAAATGACGACTCTATATATAAAGAACATGGTCTGCAACCGCTGCATTATGGTGGTAAAGCAAGAGTTGGAAAGGCACGGCCTTCATCCTGAAAAGGTATCATTAGGGGAAGTAATCATAAAGGAAGGCAATCTTACGGATGCGCAGGAAACCCAACTCGACTCAGCATTGGTCAGTCTGGGTTTTGAAAGGATTGATGATCGTAAAGCCAGGCTTATTGAATCCATTAAGAATAAGATAATTCAGAAGATACACCATTCAGAACAGTTCGATTCGAAGTTTAACTGGTCTACTGTCTTGGCTGATGAAATGCATTACGAATACAACTACCTAAGCAATCTCTTCTCAAGTGTTGAGGGAATAACACTGGAACAATACATCATCAGGCAAAAAATTGAAAAGGTGAAAGAACTCCTTTTCTATGATGAATTGAATCTTAGCGAAATCGCGAACAAGCTTGGCTATAGCAGTGTTGCTCACCTCTCCGGTCAATTCAAAAAGGTGACTGGCTTCACTCCTTCGGAGATGAAAAAATCACGTGACATTGATCAAAACAGAAAACCTCTGGATTCCATTTCTTAGAACTCTGTAAGTCTTTCCGGCAATTCTATAAAGTCGGAGTTATCCCGTTGAGCGTTCTTTGTTATATAAATACAACTATTTATGGCAACGGAATTATTGATCAAAGGAATGGTTTGTGAACGGTGCGTTTCTGTAATCACTGAAGGAATTACGCAACTGGGTTATTCGATAAACAACCTCAGTCTTGGTAAGCTCTCTCTAAAAAATAACCTTACTAAGGATGACACGATCAAGATTGAAAACTTTTTGTCAGAGAACGGTTTCAATTTGATCTCCAATCGCAAGGTAAGGGTTGTAACCCAAGCAAAGGAGTTGATCAATGAAGTGTTCAATGAAAATGTGAAGTACGAAACGGGTCTGAAATTCTCGGGGTTGCTTTCTGAGAAACTACATATGAACTATGACTCTATCAGCGAAATGTTCACTGAAATTGAAGGTATCACGCTAGAGAAATACATTATTACTAAAAGGCTAGAAAAGGTAAAAGAGCTTTTGGTGTATACTGAATTCACTCTTACTGAAATTGCCTACATCACCGGATTTAGCAGTATCAATCATCTGTCCAAACAGTTTAAGGAACTGACAGGATTCTCCCCTTCCCATTTTAAAGCTGTGCGATCAAACAAACAAAAGTTATCCGGCCATGTCGTCTCCAGTAATCTTTAAATTTTATAATTCATACCGCGCAAAATGCAAATCATCGTCTTAATCATTGACGTTAATGCATTAAGGATTAAAAAAGCGCCTACTTATGATTATCAAAATAGGTCATTGGATCCTATCAGTTACGAGCCTCATTGCGTTGGTTGTTGCCTCCTACTACTTGAATAACCCTATTGATATTCGAATAGTCGGCTCTTATCTAAAAATGAAACGTTCACTTGGGCCGCTACCATCGAATACCAGAAATGATATAAGTCAAAGGGGGTAAAGTATAAAACCAAAACCGGACAGTCCGTGTATTATTGTAATAGAAGAAGGAAAGATTAAACGACAAGAAAATGTCAACGACAAGCGAACTCACAATGAAAAAAGGCACCAATGGCCAATATAAAAAAGAAACATTCCCGGTTCTTGAAATGACCTGTGCGGCCTGTGCTATAAGTGTGGAGTCTATGCTGAAATCAACCGCTGGTGTTAAAGATGCCGGGGTGAATTTTGCAAACCAGACTGCCTGGGTTGAATTCGATCCAAAGCAAGCGAAACCAGTGGACCTTCAAAATTCCGTGAGATCGATTGGCTATGACCTGGTGGTAGATGTCGAAGATCCACAAGCTGTTCAAGAAGAGGCACAACGAAAGCATTATGAGACAGTTAAGAAAAGAACAATTTGGTCATCCATACTGGCATTGCCCGTAGTGATCATCGGAATGTTTTTAATGGACCTGCCTTATGGTAACTATATTTCGATGGCCCTGACGGCTCCAGTCGTTTTTTACTTCGGGAGAAATTTCTTCGTCAACGCATGGAAGCAAGCAAAACATGGCAAAGCAAATATGGACACACTCGTTGCTTTATCAACCGGGATAGCATTTGCTTTTAGTGTCTTCAATACATTCTTTCCAGAGTTCTGGCATGCAAGAGGCTTACATGCGCACGTATACTTTGAGGCAGCCGCTGTAGTAATCGCATTTATTTCACTAGGTAAGTTGCTTGAAGAGAAGGCCAAATCGAACACATCCTCTGCAATCAAAAAGCTAATGGGTCTTCAGCCTAAAACCGTTCGCGCGATTATAGATGGTGTTGAACAAGAAATTCCGATAGCAGTTGTAAAAGTTGGCTACAAAATCATAGTGCGACCTGGCGAAAAAATTCCTGTCGATGGCGTTGTGGCCAGCGGTTCCTCCTATGTCGATGAAAGTATGATCTCGGGCGAACCTGTTCCGGTAGAAAAGAAATCCGGAGAAAAGGTATTTGCCGGAACCATCAATCAAAAAGGCAGTTTTCAATTTGAAGCACAAAAAGTTGGTGGCGATACTATTCTCGCACAGATCATTAAAATGGTTCAGCAAGCACAAGGAAGCAAGGCTCCGGTTCAAAAGCTTGTCGATAAAGTCGCGGGTATCTTTGTTCCCGTTGTCATTGGAATAGCAATAGTAACCTTTATCATATGGATGGTGTTTGGTGGCGACAACGCATTCACACATGCATTACTTACTTCTGTAACAGTTCTTGTAATTGCTTGTCCTTGTGCCCTTGGCCTAGCGACTCCCACAGCAATCATGGTGGGTGTTGGCAAGGGTGCTGAAAACAATATTCTGATTAAAGATGCCGAGAGTCTTGAGCTTGCGCACAAAGTAAATGCGGTTATCCTCGACAAGACCGGCACGATTACAGAAGGAAAACCTGTAGTCACTGATCTGACGTGGGAAACTAGCGGGGAAAACCTAAACGAGAAGCAAATCCTCCTTAGCCTTGAATCTCAATCCGAACATCCCCTGGCTGACGCTGTGGTGAACAAACTTAAGACTAAAGCAATTGCAACCGTAGCTCTTGATTCATTCGAAAGCATCACAGCGCGCGGTGTGAAAGGAACCAAGGATAACAAAACATATTTTGCAGGAAACAGAAAACTTGTCGAGGAAAATAAAATTAAACTATCCGACAAACTATCTGCGTTGGCTTCAAAACTTCAGGGCGATGCAAAAACCGTTGTCTATTTTGCAGACAATGATAAAGTACTTGCCGTCATTGCAATAGCGGATAAAATTAAATCGACTTCAAAGGCGGCAATCGAGTCGCTTCACAGAAAAGGAATTGAAGTTTATATGCTCACCGGTGACAACGAGCAAACTGCCAAGGCGGTCGCAAATCAAGTTGGCGTGAAACATTACAAAGCAGAAGTACTTCCATCAGAGAAGGCCAGTTTCGTGAAAGAACTTCAAAAGCAAGGAAAGATTGTGGCAATGGTTGGTGATGGTATTAATGATTCACACGCCCTTGCTGAAGCTGATATCAGCATCGCGATGGGCAAAGGATCTGACATTGCGATGGACGTTGCAAAAATGACTTTGATCACATCAGATTTACAATCCATACCAAAGGCTCTCAACCTGTCAACAAAAACTGTTATTGGCATCAAGCAAAATTTATTCTGGGCATTTATCTATAACGTCATTGGAATTCCTCTTGCCGCAGGAATATTGTATCCCGTGAATGGGTTTCTGCTTGACCCTATGATCGCTGGAGCAGCGATGGCGTTAAGCTCAGTAAGTGTTGTAGGAAATAGTTTAAGATTGAAAGCTGCAAAGATTTGATCGGCAGTGATTATATATTTTTCGTAATGGAGCCAGGGAACAACTGGCTCTTTCTTTTTGTAAACTATATAAATCCTACCTGTTTAAGTATAAGCATTGACCTTAGTGCGCGAGATATCTTTGCGTCACTAAATAAAAGATTATGAGAAATGTTAATCGAGTCATCTTGTTAGCTGTTGGAGTTATGGTGGCGGTATTTTGCATTGCACTTGTTTTTTAAACAGTTGAGTTTGTACTATGAAGCTTGAAATAACTCACACCTCAAATCCAACCCCTGACTCGGTTAGCTTGCATTTCAAAAAGCCAACTGACTTCACTTACAAGGCAGGCCAATTTGGAACATTTTCATTTCTGATTAACAACGAGCGACTATTCAGAACTTATTCATTCCATACTTCACCAGCAGTGGATCAGGATCTCGGAATTACTGTCAGACGGGTTAATGGGGGTATTGTATCGACACACCTGGTAAATGGTCAAATCAGTGAGGTCGAGCTTGATCAAGTGATGGGTGAATTCTTTGTTGAGGCCTCCCATGACGTCAAGCGTCATCTTGTGATGTTTGCTGGCGGAAGTGGAATTACGCCCATCTTGTCAATGATAAAAACAGTTTTGCATAGTGAACCACGAACATCAATATCGCTGATATACTCCAACCAAACATTTGACCGGATAATTTTCAGGAACGAACTCCTGAAACTTGAACAACAATTTCAAAACCGATTAAAGATTTATCACGTGCTAACTAAGGAAGCCAACATCCCTCCGGATTTTCCGGTTTACTACAAAGAGCGGCTTTCGAAGCTTATTGTAAAGAAATTTCTAAAGAGCATTTTGGCTGAGGTCGATTATTGCATCGAGTACTATCTGTCGGGACCATTTGAATTGATGCAACTAGCCGAAGAAGCGATCAGATCAATCGTCTCAAGTAGATTCAAGATTTACAAAGAGCACTTTTATATCCCAGCGAATCATGAGCGTGACTTTGACATCACGAAATTTCCAACACGGGAAGTTGTCATTCGATTAAAAGATGAAGAAAAACTTCTCATTGTCGAGGCTGGCAAGTCAATTCTCGAAGCATCTCTCGACAGGGGGCTTCGACTCGCTCACTCTTGCAGGGAGGGTCAGTGCGGGGTTTGCCGCGCTCTGCTCATTTCAGGAGAAGCGAAGTTGAGGAAAAATCATGTGCTGACCACGGACGAATTAAACTCTGGGCAAATACTGCTTTGCCAGTCATTCCCTGCGTCAGAAAACGTGGTTGTTCAGCCGCTCAATTGAGCTTTAAATTGTATAAATCTTCCCAGCTATTATATAAAGCCAAAGGACATCCAGAATCGTTTATTTGAATAGAAAACATTAATAAAATGGAAACGATAAATCTGACAATTCCGAATATGAAAAGTCCACACTGCCAAATGACAGTGACGAATACAGTAAAAGCGATTGGTGGAAACGTTAAGTCAATCTCCCCGACCAAAGCAGAAATCGAATTGGGCAGCGGTATAACAAAAGACGCGGTCATCCATGCTATTCAAAAGGCGGGATACAACGTGGTGAATGGAACTCTTTAAATTTTAATGAAATGGAAACAATCAAATTCAAAACAACAATAAAGTGCTCAGGATGCGTGGCGAAAGTAACACCTTTTCTGAATGAAGCTTTAGGTGAAGACAATTGGGAAGTTGATT
>JANNPM010000145.1:0-6674 GCA_031400145.1 Chryseolinea sp.
GATAAAAGGACATGACTTCCAGTATTGGTATAGGGTTTGAAACCAACAGTTTTTATGTACTTGACAGGGTTGTTTTTGACTCATTTCGCTGATTCCCTATTTTTCTTTAAACATTTACAATCAATAGCCGTAAATTTGAATATCCGGACCTAAGAAGCTGTACGGCTTCGGACGGCCTGGAACAAATCCTCGGTTTGAAACCGGGGTTTTTTTATGTCCTTACAATGCCATCGGCATTAGAAATTTTTGAATGAAAACATATCCTGCTCAATTTCTTAACAAAGATTCTGTCCGGTTTAAATTTCTTTCGTGACGTCTGAGCAAACTCCATTTCCTTCAGCGTATAGGCTACTACATCTGCTGATTGAATGTACATCGATTCGTGGGATGGCCGGAAGATAGGATCTTCAATCACCCAGCCAATTCTAACATCAGGAATGGTTTCTCCACTTGCCCCAGTTCCAAGAAGTTTCCGAACATGGGTATTGATGTGTTTTTCGTTGGCCCGATCAAAAAAAACAATTCCGTTAGTTGCTTCCGATTTTAGAAACTCATCGTAGGCTGATAAAGTCCGGTGACCGCCTCCGTATGATATTGGTCAGGAGAAAGTTTGCTTTTTGACTTGTCAATTACAATACCTATAATTTTGAACGCTGTATTTTGAACGCTGTATTTTGACCGATTGTTTCTGCATACTCTTCAATCAGCTTCCAACGATCGGGCACGCTTATACTCATATATTCTTTCGTCTTGCGGATATCGATCATTTCGGCACAGTGAAACTCTACGTGATAAGATAGGCCTGACGCGCAATCTTCTTCCACTTTCCATTTGGAGACGTGTAGAATCAGCTAACGAGGGCGAGAAATCAATCACTTCCTTTTTCGTGATATTGTGCCCGATCGGCAAAACAACTTGCTCACCGGTTAACGACTTAGTTATGATGCCATCAAGTTCATAGTTAGTCCAACCCCTCTTGATGGAATCTTTAGATAATACCACAATTCTAAAGCGGCTATTGGCAAGGCCCTTATCTATTTTTCTTCTTATGCTATCTCCAATTTTCAATTCAAACTCATCATACCAAACGTTAAGACCTTCTGTTTGACGGGCAATTGCAAGTGGTCGCACGACTTCGTCCTTATCTTCCGATGCATGGGAAAAGGAACACCCAAGACTGCTGGTGAACGTTGCACAAGTCCACCAACATATCGATGAGATCGTCCATACTTATAGGCTTGGTAATTGGAACTATCCATCAATCGAACATTAGCTGCATTCCAGATAATGTTATTTGAACTTGTTGTCCTCGTTTAAGTTGCCCTAAATTGTAAACCTGATAGTTCATGCTATTTATACTTTTAAGTCCTTTTTTCCAGTTAATAAAATCTGCATAAGCCCATACTTTTTTGATTTAAGAAGCTCAGCCTTCCTATTTAAAAGGCTTAAGTCTTTTTCTGTCTCAAGAATTATTTTTGCAATGGCAACCTGCTCATCCTTCTCCGGAAGTGCGTTTTAACAATGGCGAACTCTTTATACTTGCAGTTCAAAGTGTCTTCAACCAGTCCCTGTGAATTCCTGAAAAAAAGATTTTATCAGTTTTGATGTTTTGAAGAGAAAGGAGAAAAATAATGGATCAGCATTCTTCTTTGGTTTGAGGATTGTGTAAGCTGGACTTACGATTCCCTCTAATTTGGAAAGAGCGCTGCGGCCCTGCCACATTCGCATCGTATTGTAACCGATTTCTCCGGGACATACCCTTCTGTATTTCGATTTGTCCTCATTTGAATTATCTTTTTTAGCGGATTCCCCTTTGTAATAGTTCTCATCTAATAAAATTGCTGACAGACTCGATAGTCCCTCTTCCACAGGAATAGGGGTTAAGTGTGCATCATCCGCTGCATCAATTACATCTGGTACCCGACAGAATAGCTCAACTTGCTTAGGGAAGTCAGCTGTTTGCGGCTTTTTGAAGCGGTAGCAATTTTTCTTTTCGGTTTCCTTTTGCTGAACTGTGTATTGGCCTCTTTAACAAATTCCCAGAAACGCTTTACAAAAGTTGGGGTAATTGCCTCCACGATTAAAATGACATCAATATCATTCGTGGCACGTGGCGTGAAGTTCGCTTCTTCAATAATAATATCGCACGCAGTACCACCAATAATCAGGTAGCAGTCCTGATGTTCTTTGAAGTATTCCTTAAATGTTTCTAATCCCACTACCATAATTGTCTTTCAATAATTGTTCTAAAGCCATTTCGATCCGTTCATCTTTACTGTCTCTCAAACTCAGATAGAGTGACAGCGGGTCTACCACCGATGAATCATTGTGGAGTTCGTTAACAAGTAACAACGGATCGTACTTCCACACTTCAATACAATAGCTACCTTCATTATCATTAGCATTTTTCCAGGTGCTTTTAGGTAACGCATAGTATGCCGCCTTGGCCAAGGCAAAGTGCTTTTGCCGGCTTGGGTTCATATCTGAATATTCTGGCAAAGCAGAAGCGTTGCTCATCAGCATGTAAGTGTTTACAGGCTTTTCATCTACATAAATTCGTTTCAAAACCGGGTCAGAAAGCAATTTTCTTTTCAACGCGTCTTGCCAAAGTTCATGTCGTTCCAATCGAAACCGTATGTACTTTTCTTTAAGCCCGGTAATGTCTGCAAGCTCCAGGTAGCGAAGGTTATCAGCAGCTTTTGTAATGGTCATGCCTGTATAAATGAATTTCTCTGCAATAGCTTTAAAGGAATTTGCTTCGAGACTCCAATTATAATTCTTATGCAACAAATGGTAGATCAACAGAAATTGAGCTGAAGGTGTTAATGCTTCATCACTCGCTCTTTTCTTTTTGCCAAAGGATTCTTGAAGATCAATCAGCATATCAGGCAGAAACATCTGCCTGGAAGAATGAAATTGATTGCTTTGCCGATCAGCCTTTTTCTATTGATTGCGTTTATTTCTCTCAGTATAAGGACCGGTAAACGTGCAGGCAGTTCCCTCCGGATCATGTCAATATTTTTTGATACCTGTTGTATGTTCAGATCTTCCTCGTGAATTGGTTTTATCAGCAATAGTTCACGGTTAAAAAGCCTGAGTGAGTCAAATTCATAGCTCTGCACAATGTAAAAAGGCAATCCACCCAATTGCTGCTTTTCAATTGGCATGTAGTAACTGGTCGATCGTTATATATAAGTTGATGGATTGATCCATTAAACTAGTAAATCGTCGCATTAATATGTGTACATATTTTCTTTTTGGAACTTCTCTGTCAATTGAATTATCCTCGTGAGTTTTTTTGGCCCTTTGGTCCAAGTGAATGGGCCACACCGGTGATTGTATAGGTTGATGTAATCTTTCAGGAATTTTTCCAGATCCTTCACGGAGTGATGCACCGAATGCTGTAATGCTTGTTTGGTCAAGACGCTAAAAAAACATTCTATCAGATTCACCCAAGAGGCATGAGTTGGCGTATAGTGAAAGCTAACTTTGGGATGTTCTTCTAACCATTGGACAGCATCTATGCCATTATGCGTATTCAGATTATCGAGTACCACACACAAGCGTTGGCCCGGATAGGCTTTAACAACTTTATTCATAAAGGCAATAAAGTCTTCAGTTTTTCTGGTCTTGTTGACCCAAGCGGTGACTTTTCCTGTTTGCACTTCCAATGCGGCCAGCATAGTTCGTGTTCCATGCCGGACATATTCATTACTCCAGGCTTTCGGTTTACTTGCCCGCAGCGGTAAAAGAGGTTGAGTACGATCCAATGCTTGTATCCCTGTCTTTTCATCGACGCAAAGTACCACTGCATTTTTAGGTGGCGTCATATATAGCCCTACAACGTCCAATAATTTCTCTTCGAACAACGGATCAGGACTAAAATTAAAGGTCCTCAGCCGATGAGGATGTAAGTCATGCTCCTCTAAGACCCGATGCACTTTGTCTTTATCCATCTTCAACTCAGCGGCAAGTGTACGTACACTCCATCGTCCCAGCTCGTTGGGTGGCTTCCGCCATACTCGCTCTACTATCCGTTGCTTTTGTGCAGTACTATATTCCTCGGGGCGTCCTCTGCCGGGTAATTCTTCAAATCCTGCGATGCCATGGCCCTTAAACCGCTCGATCCAATCAATGACCCGGCTTCGATGTAAACCAACCTTGCGGCTGATCTCCGATTTGCTTAACCCGGACTCATAATCCAAAATAATCTGAGCACGTTGACTTTCTCGCTTCGATATCGTCCGACTTCTTACCAATTGCAATAATTCCTCCCGTTGATGGACACTCAATGAAAATTTAGTGCTTCGCTTTGTCATAAAACAAAGCTAACACTTTTTTTATATGTACAATTATTTTTGCGACGATGTGCTACTTATCCGGTTTTTATAGTTTTGGTGACATCTGATCGTAAGATTAAGTACCCTATTAGACCTGCAACGCCCGAGAAAACCATGATAGCCATTTTTGATTGTTCGATTGTAGTTGCATCACTAAATGCCAGAAGCGTTATAAATATTGACATCGTAAAGCCAATTCCTCCTAAAAATCCTACTCCGGTTAATCGCTTGAAGGTAACTCCTTCGGGAATCGTGGATAATTTCAATTTGATCGAGAGGTAGGAGAATGAAAGTATTCCCAACGGCTTACCTATCAATAAGCCGAGACCAATTCCAAGACTATTGGACGTTAATAGAACTTGATACCAGTGTGCTGAAACGATAACTGATGTATTCGCTAGCGCAAACAATGGAAGAATAACAAATGCGATTGGCTTATGAAGGAAGTGCTGCAAGATAAACGATGGAGATTTTTCACTTCCGTCACCAAAGGGAATTGCAAACGCCAGAAGTACTCCAGTGATGGTTGCATGGATACCCGAATGAAGCATGAAGTACCACATTCCTATTCCAGCGATCAGATAGGGAATAAGATTGTGAACCTTCAGCCGGTTCAGCACAAGCAGAAAACCAAAAATTCCTAATGCAATAAAAAGATTTAGCCATTGTATTGTTCCGGTATAGAAAACGGCGATGACCAGAATGGCTCCGAGATCATCGATCACTGCTAATGCAGTTAGGAAAATCTTTATGGACACTGGAATTCTGTTTCCCAGCAAAGAAAGAACGCCAAGCGCAAAAGCTATATCGGTTGCCATTGGTATTCCGGCTCCGTCTTGTGTTGGGCTCCCGTAATTAAAGCAAATATGAATTGCCGCGGGTGCTACCATCCCGCCAAGCGCACCGAAAATCGGCAACAACGAATTTTTAATGTCAGATAATTCACCGATATAGATTTCCCGTTCTAATTCGAGACCGATCAACAGAAAAAAAATTGTCATTAGTCCATCGTTGATCCAATGACTGAGGTGATGATCCGCGAACTCGAAATTCCAGATTGATTGATAGTTTTCCTGAATCGGAGAGTTAGTAAGTATCAATGACAGTGCAGTACACAGGATCAAAACGATACCACCTGATTTTTCGCTGTGGAAGAAGTCATTGAATAATCTGCTAATTTTCATTTCAATTTCTCAAGTTCAAAATATACGACCGATGAGCATGAAAAGCTTCTATTGTGAGTAATAAGAATTTTTGTTACCAGCAACGGGTTAGGCCAGTTTATGGTGACCGTTTTCAAAGACCGATACACATTGCCCTTGGTATATCCTTTACTATTCGATAATTCCTATAACGTTGCCAGCGTCGTTTGTTTTAACGCCAAACCAAGCAATCACGTCTTGCCGTATCTTTCGATCTGCAGTCGACCACCCATCCCGCGAGGTTCCCCATGTCCCGCCTCCGCTAGCATCGTACCATATCTTATCTGCTGGCGTAGACCTTGTCTACATCCGTGATAGCTTTAAATGTATTGTTACAGAATAAGTTCTTAGCTTTGCACACCGAATGTTAAACCGATTAAATTCTATAATTAAGACGCAGAGGCTGACTTTGAGCAGTCTTGTTATCTTTTTGTGTCTGTTCATTGGACTCTCTTATAGTGGGAGTACACATTCGGAGAATACCGACAAATATGTTTTGTCTGAAAATATTCACGCAACGCTCCATACGGATAGTCACCGTTCTGGTTTTTCAGCTCTCCCTTTTCAGTCACCCGCTGAGCCTCTGCCTACTCCGTCCGATCTGGACGATATCGATGAAAATGAAAATCAAGATGAAGATGGGTGGAGAAAACTACACGTTATTTTTTGTTACAACTTTGAATTTTCGTTTAAATCCTCAGATGTCCTGTTCGCTCAATGTGAGAAAGATGCTTTAAAGCGAACTAAGGTTTCTCTCGTGGTTCTGCACCACTCTTGGAAAAGATGTGAGTTAGTTCGATCTGGTCGCAGGCAACACCAGTTGCCCCTGCTGTCCTGGTCGCAGTTCGCCTTTGCCGTTGTCGATTTCCGCCCAAATGCGCACCTGCCCGGTAACAGGGTCGATCTCGGGACTGATGAACTTCAATGTTCCCTCGATGCCGCCGGCAAATGCCGGCGCTTCATCCTCACGGCTGAGGGCAAACGTCACGCGACTACCGACCGCCGTCTTGCCGAGAATGCTCGCCGGGGCGAACCCCTCGGCCCGCAGTCGATCGACGGCGACCAATCGCAGCACCGGCGCCCCCGGCTCGACCCACTCCCCCGCCCTGCCTCGCACCAGCGCCACGACGCC